>NZ_JBMVFX010000006.1:0-198280 GCF_049538415.1 Cellulosimicrobium sp. AB352
CTACCCGGGCGGCGTGACGCGCAGCCAGCGGAACCCGTAGCCGTCGAGGCGCACCTCGGCGCTGCCGTCGGGCGCCGGCTCGACGTCGTCCGCGTCGAGGACGTCGACGAGCCGCGCCTCGTCGGGGAGGTCCCCCAGCGGCACCCGCACGACGACCGGGTCCGGCGACAGGTTGTGCAGCGTCACCATGGAGGCGTCCTGCCAGGTGGTGCGCAGCGCCAGCACGGACGGCTCGGGGGAGTCGAGCACCTGCGCGTCGCCCCAGCCCAGCTCGGGGCACTCGCGGTAGCGGTGCGCGAGCATCCGCACGAACGTGAGCAGCGACTCCGGGTCGCGGCGCTGGTCGGCGACGTTGACGTGATCGGGTGCGTAGCCGTCGCCCGACAGCGGCGCCGCGAGCCGACGCGCCGGGGCACGGGAGAACCCGCCGTTCGGCCCGGACGTCCACTGCATGGGCGTCCGCACGGCGAGGCGCCCCGGCACGTCGAGGTTCTCGCCCATGCCGATCTCCTCGCCGTAGAACAGCACCGGCGTGCCCGGCAGCGAGAAGAGCAGCGAGTACACCATCCGCAGGTGACGTGGGTCGCCACCCAGCATCGGGGGCAGCCGCCGTCGCAGCCCGCGCCCGTAGAGCTGCATGTCCTCCTCGGGACCGAACGCCGCGAACACCTCGGCGCGCTCGTCGTCCGTGAGCTTGTCGAGCGTGAGCTCGTCGTGGTTGCGCACGAACGTGGCCCACTGGGTGTCGCGGGGGATGGGCGGGCGCGCGGCGAGCGACCCGGCGAGCGGGCGGGCGTCGTGCCGGGCGAGCGACAGGTACAGCGCCTGCATCGCGTTGAAGTCGAACTGCAGCGTCAGCTCGTTGCTCGTCACCCCGCCGGGGTCGCCGTCGGTCGGGTCGCCGTCCCCGAAGTACCGCGCCTGCTCCTCGTACGGCAGGTTGACCTCGCCCATGAGGATCGCGTCGCCCGACCGCCGCCCCACGAACGCGCGCAGCACGCGCAGCAGGTCGTGGGGGTCGTCGATCTCGTCGCCCGGGTTCGCGGCCGCGTCGGTCAGCGCGTAGGGGACGGCATCGACGCGGAAGCCCGAGATGCCGAGCTCCAGCCAGAACCCGATCGTCTTGGCGATCGCGTCCCGCACGTGCGGGTTCGCGGTGTTGAGGTCGGGCTGGTGCCGGTAGAACCGGTGCCGGTACCACTCGCCCGAGGCCTCGTCGAGCGTCCAGATGCCCTCCTCCTGGTCGGGGAACACGACCTGGTCCTTGGTCGACGGCGGCTCGTCGGACCGCCACACGTAGTAGTCCCGGAACGGGGACGACGTCGACCGCCGCGCCGAGCGGAACCACGGGTGGCGGTCGGACGTGTGGTTGACGACGAGGTCCACGATCACGCGGATGCCCCGGTCGCGCGCGGTCCGCACGAGCTCGACCACGTCGCCCAGGTCGCCCAGGCGCGGGTCGACGCCGAGGAAGTCGGTGATGTCGTAGCCGTCGTCGCGGTCGGCCGTCGGGTAGAACGGCATGAGCCACAGGCACGTCACCCCGAGGTCGGCCAGGTGGTCGATCCGCTGGACCAGGCCGGGGAAGTCGCCGATCCCGTCGTCGTCCCAGTCCATGAAGGTCTCGACGTCGAGGCAGTAGACGACCGCGTTCTTCCACCACAGGTCGCCGGTGTCGCGGATCCTCACGCCGCACCCCCGTCGGTCGTGGCGGCGCACGCCTCGCGCAGCCGGGGCAGGAGGGCCTCGCCCGCCGCGTCGAGGAACGCGTCCTGCTGCTGCCCCACGTGGTGCAGGTACACCTCGTCGAACCCGCACGCGACCAGCTCGGCGACGCGGTCCGCCAGGCGCTGGGGGTCGTGCTCGACGAGCACCGTGCCGCGCACCTCCTCCGGGCGCACGAGCTCCGCCACCGCGTCGTACTGCTCCGGGGTCTCGAGGTGCCAGTTCACGCTGGGCGGGAGGAGGTTCGAGCGCCACTGGTCGTGCGCGACGGCGAACGCGGCCTCGTCGTCCGTGCCCCACGCGACGTGCACCTGGAGCGCGAGCGGCCCGCGGCCCCCGGCGTCGCGGTACTCGCCGACGACCTGGCGCAGCGACTCGACGGGCTGGTTCACGGTGACGAGGCCGTCGGCCCAGTCGGCATGGCGGCGCGCCGTGGCGGGGGTGACGGCCGGACCGACGAGCCGCGGCGCGACGTCGGGCAGCGACCACACGCGTGCCCGGTCCACCGTGACGTGCCCGTGGTGCGTGACCTCCTCGCCCGCGAGGAGGGCCCGGATGACGTCGACGCACTCGCGCAGGCGGGCGTCGCGCTCGGCCTTCGTGGGCCAGCGCTCGCCCGTGACGTGCTCGTTCATCGCCTCGCCCGAGCCGAGCGCGGCCCAGAAGCGGCCCGGGAACATCGCGCCGAGCGTCGCGATCGCCTGCGCGGCGATCGCCGGGTGGTAGCGCTGGCCGGGGGCGGTGACGACGCCGAACGGCAGCGCGGTCGTCGCGAGCGCGGCGCCGAGCCACGACCACGCGAACCCGGACTCGCCCTGGCGCTCGCTCCAGGGGGCCAGGTGGTCGGAGCACATGGCGGCGTCGAAGCCGACCTGCTCGGCGCGGCGGGCCGCGGCGAGGAGGGGGCCGGGCGGGATCTGCTCGTGGGAGGCGTGGAAGCCGACGGTGACCATGGCGCCCAGTGAACCGACCCTCGCCGTGCCACGCTCGGCGAGGAGGGGGAACGGTGGAGGCTCCGTGGCCGCGCCGCGGGGCCCGGCGCGCCCGGGACGCGCGCCCGTACGCTGACGGGATGCGCCTGCTGACCTGGACGTTCGCCGTCTATCTCGTCGCCGTCCTGGTCGTGACGCTCTGGCCGTCGCCGCAGTCGACCGACGCGCCCGGCTGGGCGACGTCCACGCTCGGCTTCCTCCAGGGCCTCGGGGTCCCGATCACGCTGCCGGTGCTCGAGGCGCTCGCCAACGTCGTGATGTTCGGGCCGTTCGGCGTGCTCGGCGTGCCCCTCCTGCGGGGCGCGGCCGCCCGCCGGGGTCGCGCCGTCCCGGGCGTGTGGCGCGCCGTCGGGCTCGTGACGCTCGCGGGCTGCGCCCTCTCGGTCGCGATCGAGCTCACCCAGAACCTCCTGCCCGGCCGCGTCCCGACGGTCCAGGACGTCGTCCTGAACACGGCCGGCGCGCTCCTGGGCGCCGTGCTCGTGGCCGCGGTGCTCGCGGTCGGGGCGGCGCGCCGCACGGCCGCGCCCCGCCGCTGAGCGCTCCCGAGCACTCCTGTGCGCCGCGGCGGCGCCGTCAGGCGATCGTGCCGTCGACGTAGGACCAGCGGTCGCCCTCCCGGACGAACCGGCTGACCTCGTGGAGCCGGCCGCGGTCGGCCGGGTCGGTGCGCGAGCGGTGGTGCGCGACGAACTCGACGACCCCGGTCGTGTCGAACGGGCCGCCCGCCTCGGTGCGCACGACGTCGAGGCGACGCCACTCGACGTCGTCGTCGAGGTCGAGGTCGAGGTCGGCGGGCCGGGTGGAGGGGTGCCAGGTCGCGCGCAGGTAGTCGGCGTCGCCGACGGCGAACGCGCTGTAGCGCGAGCGCATGAGCGCCTCGGCGGTCGGTGCGTGCGGGCCCGGGGCGGCGCCGTCCGGGCCGGGGCGCAGCCCGGCGTGGTACCGGCCGCAGCACGACCCGTAGGTGTCGCCGGAGAGGCACGGGCAGCGTGCGTCGTCGTCGAGGGGGTTCCCGGTCATGCGGCCGCATCCTACGGGCGGGACGTGCGGAGGCGGGCCGCGTACGACGGCGCCCGCCCACCGACCGGTGAGCGGGCGCCGTCGTGCGCGTCAGTCCTGCGGGTCCCAGGGGCCCCAGCGGTCGCCGGGCGCCTGGTTCCGGGTCCACCACTTCGCGGTGTACGTCGTGCCCTCGTACGTCACGCTGTCGCCCTTGACGTAGACGCGGCTCGGCTTCCACGCGCCGACCCCGGCGGAGTCGACCCCCGCGATCTCCTCCCACGGGCCCCACGCGTCGGCACCGGGCGTCTGGCCCTTCGTCCACCACTGCGCGCGCCACACGGCGCCGCCGTAGGTGACCGTGGTGCCGCCCGCGTACGCGGTGCCCTTCGACCAGGCCGGCGGCTCGGTGTACGTCGGCTGGGCCTGCGGGTTGAACTCGTCCGTCACGACCGACTTCGCGGCGTTCGTCACCGGGTCGTCGAGCAGCAGGACGTCGAGGCCCTGCTGGATGTCGTTCGAGATGATCGCGCCGTTGTACCAGTACGCCGACCACGAGCCGCCGAGGATCAGCCGCTCCGCGGACAGCGGGCCGCGGTCGAACCACGCGATCTCGACGGGGTTCGCCGAGTCCGTGAAGTCCCACACCGAGATGCCGCCCTGGTACCAGGCCTGGACCATGATGTCGCGGCCCGGGACGGGGATGAGCGAGCCGTTGTGCGCGACGCAGTTCTCCGTCGCGGCCTGCTCGCGCTCGATCTTGTAGTAGCTCTTGAACACGAGCTCGCCGCCCACGATGTCGTAGATGGCGTCCGCGCCCTTCTCGGGCCCGACGGTCGGGTTGCACGTCGGCGCCCCGCCCCCGCCGAGCTCGTCCGTGAAGACGACCTTGGTGCCGGCGTTGTTGAACGTCGCCGAGTGCCAGAACGCGAAGTTCGTCGTGTCCCGGACGACCTCGGTCACCACCGGGTGCGCGCGGTCGGAGATGTCGAGCAGGATGCCGTCGCCCATGCACGCGCCCGCCGCGAGGTCCTTCGACGGGTAGGTCGTGATGTCGTGGCAGCCCGACGTCGTGCTCGAGCCGTTGCCGCCCGGGTTGCCGCCGTCGGGGAAGAGGACGGGCGTCGAGACGAGCTCCGCCGCGGCGGGGTCGTCGAGCGGGATCTGCACGACCGAGATGAGGTCGTGCGGGGGCTGGCAGTCGGGGAACGCCGTGTTCGGGCTGTACGACGAGACGTAGACGAACAGCTCCTCGCCGTCCTGCGACGGCGCGAGGGAGTGCGTGTGGGAGCCGCACTGGGTCTCGATGGACGCCACGTACTCGGGCGCCGTCGGCTCGGAGATGTCGAAGACCTTGATGCCCTCCCACGAGTCCTTGACCGTGGCGCTCTGGGCGACGTTCTCGCACGAGTCGTTGCTGCGCGAGGAGTCGGTGCTGAGGACGAGCAGGTCGCCGTAGACGGAGATGTCGTTCTGGGACCCGGGGCAGACGACCTGGGCGACCTGCTGCGGGGCGGTCGGGTTCGCGACGTCGTACACGGTGAAGCCGCCGTAGTTCCCGGCGAACGCGTACCGCCCCTGGAACGCGAGGTCGGTGCTGTACTGGCCCTCGGGCGCGAAGCCGCCGTTCTTCGGGATGTTGGCGACGTGCGTGAGGTTGGGGCTGCCGGCCGTCTCCCCGGGCGCCAGGACGTCGGTGGCCTGGGCGAGGGGGGCGAGGCGCTGTGCGGGGAGGTCTGCGAGCGAGGCGGCGGCCTGGTCGGTGAGCGCCGCCACCGCCTCGGGGGAGCCGTCGGACGGCTCCGCGGCGGCGGTTGTGGCGACCGCGAGGGTCGAGACGGCGAGGGTCGCCGCCAGGGACGAGGCGAGCAGGACCCGGCTCCGGTGCCGGTGCGTCTGCCGGTGCGTTCTTCGATGCACGAGGGAAACACCTCCTTGGTAGGGTGCTGCAAATTCTGGCGGGCAAATGTGATCTGGACCACTCAAACCGGGCGGTTCGCGGCGATCTTTTACACGGAGGGAACAGGGCAGGTGCAGATTTTTCCCAGCCGTAACACAGCGCGGCGCACCGCCGCGCGTGCCCTGACCTGCGGCGTCACCGCTACCGGCCTGGCGCTCGGTGCCGCGCTCGGCCTGGCCGCGTGCACGCCCGACCCGCAGTCGACGTCGACGCCGTCGAGCGTCGTCGTGCAGCCCGGGCGACCGGGGGAGGACGCGACGACCGTCGCCCCCGAGGACTACGCGGGGGCGCCCGACGAGGGCTCGTGGAACCAGGCCGACGCCGCGTTCGTCACCGGCATGATCGAGCACCACCTCCAGGCCCTCGAGATCGCCGCGCTCGCGCCCGACCGCGCCGGGTCCGACGCCGTCCGGTCGTTCGCGGAGCGCGTCACCGCCGCGCAGGGGCCCGAGGTGCACGCGCTCGCGTCGTGGCTCCAGGCGCGCGACCTCGCCGTGCCCGAGGGCGCGCAGGACGCGGGCGGGACCGGCCCGCGCGCGCCCGACGGTGGCCACGACCACGGCGACGGCACCGCCGGGATGCTCTCGGACGAGCAGCTCGCGGCGCTCGAGGCCGCGAGCGGGCCGGAGTTCGACCGCCTGTTCCTCGAGGGGATGATCCAGCACCACGAGGGCGCGCTCGCGATGGTCGACGTCGTGCTCGTCGAGGGGGAGGACCTCTTCGCGAACGAGATGGCGGCCGAGACGGCAGCCGGCCAGGGCGGCGAGATCGACCGCATGCGGGACCTCCTCGCCGCGCTCTGACCGCGGGCGCCCGGGTCGCGGCCCCCGAGCCGCCGCCGTACGGTCGGGACGTACGCGTGCTGCCACCCGACGGCGAGGAGGCCCCGTGGAGCGCTCCGACGGCACGACGGCGCCCGGAGAGAGCCCCGAGCGGAAGCAGTCACCGGCCCGTCCACGGGGCAGCCCGATGCTCATCGTGCTCATGATCATCGTGGTCCTCCCGTCGGTCCTCCTGGCCGACTCGTGGGGGGCGGGGGCGGTCGGGATCATCGGCGGCCTGACCGGGCTGTTCTCGCTCGTCGCGTTCATGGGCGGTCCGCTCCGGGCCGACCTGCGGGTCGTCGCCGTGCTGGGACCGCTGCTCGTGGTCGCCGCGGCGGTCCCGCGGCTCCTGGCGGAGACGTCGCGCCCCGCGGCGGTCGCGCTCGTCGTCGTGCTCGGGTTCGTGGCCGCGCTGTTCCCCCTGCTCGGCGAGCGCTACGCGACCGTCGGCCTCGGCCTGGGCATGACCACCGTCTTCGGCTACGGTTACGCCCCCCAGGGCGGGGCCGACCACCGGCAGGTCGTGCTGGCGGCCGTCGCCGGCGTGGTCGTGGCGGTGCTGCTGCGGGTCGTCATGGGCCTGCCCGACCCGTCGAAGACCACGCGGGAGCAGGTCGCCGCGGTGCTCGACGCCGCGGACCCCACCGCCGCGACGGCGACCGCGTTCCGCACCTGGCTCGTCGACGGTCGCAAGCGCTGGCTCGCCGGCGTGCTCGACGGGGCCTCGCGCTACCGGCTGGCGCGGCACACCGCCCGGCTGACCGGGGACGCGTCCCCGGACGACCTCGCCGCCCTGGAGCGGCGCGCCGAGGACCTGGCCGCGCGCGTGCGCGCCCGGCCGCGGCGCGCCGCGGGCCCGGCGCCTTCGCCGGCACCCGACCCCGCGTCGTCGACCGCCGTCGGCCCCGCCGGCGACGCGGCCCGTGCCCTGGACGCGGTCGAGCAGGCGCTGACACGCCACGACACGTCCGCGGTCCGGCTGGGGCGCGGCCCGCGCCACCAGTTCCTCGACGCCGTCCAGCACCCGTCCGGGCGGCTGCGGTCCGTGCAGGTCCGGCACGCGTTCCGCACCGCGCTCGCGCTGCTGGTGATGCTCCTCGTCACGTCCGGCCTGGAGCGGGGGGACCCGCTCGTCTCCACCGTGCTGCTGACCACCTTCAGCATCGTCCAGGCGAGCTGGCGCGACACCGTCACCAAGGCGCGGAACAAGATCCTCGGCCTCGTCTCGGGCTCGATCGGCGTCGCGGTGGTGCTGCTCGTCGTGCCGCAGCGGTACCTCACGCTCGTCGCCGTCGTCGCGCTGTGCCTGGGCCTGTGGTTCATCGCCGCGCGCCCGGCCCTGGGGGCCGCCTTCATGGTGGTCGTCAGCGTCGGCTTCAACTCCGTCACGCGCGATCTCGACCCGGTCGCCCTGCTCGCGCAGTACGTCGGCCTCACGGTGTGCGCGGTCGTGGTCGGGGTCGTCCTCGGGTTCGTCGTGGTCCCGAGCTTCCGCCCACCACCGTTGCGGCAGCGGGTCGAGACCGCGACGGCGGCCACCGCCGCCGCCCTCCGCGCCGGGGCGGTCGGCGTGGGGCCGGCGCCGCGTGCGGAGGACGTCGCGCTCGTCCGGGAGGCCGTGTACGAGCAGGACGAGCTGGTCCCCGACCGCGAGCACCTCGACGACCGGCAGGCCGAGGAGCTCGACGACCTGCGCGCCGCGCTGCGTGACGTGATCGTCCTCGCGAACGCGACGCAGATCGACGACGACGAGCGCGCCGCGGTCCTGCGGACGCTGAGCCCGGACGGGGCGACGCCGTCGGACGACGGCCCGACCCGGGGCGCGCCGAGCGCGGGGGACGGGCCCGACGCGGGGGAGGCGCCCGGTGCGGGGGCCTCGACACTGCTGGACCTCGCCCGCCGCGCGGCGTCGGCCGAGCGCTACCTGCTGACGACCCTCCCCGCCCCGTCCTGAGCGGTACCCACGACCCGCGAGCCGCTCCCCGGACGCGCGACGGCGGCCCGACCCCGGGAGGGGCGGGCCGCCGTCGGGCGTGCGGGACGGGTCAGCAGGACAGGTTGTTGCCCGTCGTCGTGCCGAGGATCTGGGCGAACCGCTGGAACGCGGCGATGCGCGACTGCACCTGCGCCGGGTTCCCGCCGTTGCACTCCATCGTGCCGTTGATCGAGCGGATGGACTCGCCGAAGCCGGCGCCCGACACGATCGCCTGGTGCCCGGACATCGAACCCGCGCCCGACTGCGTGTTCCAGAACCACAGGCCGGTCTTCCACGCGACGGCGGAGTTCTGCTCGACGAGGTACGGGTTGTTGAGCAGGTCGATGCCGAGCGCGTCGCCCGCGGCCTTGTAGTTGTAGTTCCAGCTCAGCTGGATCGGGCCCTTGCCGTAGTAGGCGGACTGGCCCGCCGGGCAGCCGTACGGCTTCGAGGTGTCGCAGTAGTGCGGGTAGTTCGCGGTGTTGATCTCCTTGACGTACACGAGGCCGCCGGTCTCGTGGTTGACGTTGGCGAGGAACGCCGCGGCCTCGCGCTTGGCGACCTCGGCGCCGCCCGTCGTCGCGAAGCCCGGGTAGGCGGACAGCGCGTCGACGAGGCCCTGGTACGTGTAGAACGGGTTCCGGTTGGGGAACATCTGGTTGAACTGCGCCTCGGAGACGACGAACCCGGTCGGGTTGCCGGGGTTCCCGGGGTTGCCGGGGTTCGTGCCGCCGCCGCAGGCGCCCTGGCTGCGCCAGACGCCCCACTCGCCGGTGGTGCCGGGCGTGTCGCCCTGGGTCCACCAGCCGGCCTTCCAGTTCTGGCCGCCGTGGGAGACGACGGCGCCGCCCGTGTAGACGGCGCTCGCGCTCCAGGGGGCGGCGCACGTCGCGGCGTGCGCCTGCTGCGCCGGGCCTGCGACGGACCACGAGAGCGCTCCCGCGAGCGCGAGGACGAGGCTGAGGAGCAGGGCGAGAGGGCGGGAGGTCGGCCGGGCGGCGGCCGTCGTGGGCGCCGCGGGGGAGGACGACGCCGGGGCTCGCGTGTGCATCGGTGCACCTTTCGTCGGTGGTCGGGTCGCTTCGAGCCTGACCGGGGCCCTGCGTCGTGGACAACCCCCCTACGCGGAACCCCGTACCCGTGGGAGCCCGAGGTAGAGCCCCGGTCTGCCGAGGTAGAGCCGAGGTCCGGACCACGGCTCTACCTCGGCGGACCAGGGCTCTACCTCGCGGGACCAGGGCTCTACCTCGTGGTGGGGGACGAGCGTCGCGGGGGCGGCGGGGTTGACGTCCGGGTGGGGCGGGTGCGAGAGTGTCCGCCAACCCGGAAACGTTTCCAGGACTGTCGAGGTCGTCAGTCTGGAAACGTTTCCAGAACGACGGTCCTTCGACGACGAGGTGGACGACAGTGACGTCATCACGCGCCACGCTGATCCAGGTGGCACAGCGGGCCGGGGTCTCCCTGGCCTCGACCTCCCGTGCGCTGCACGGGACGGGCGCGAGCCCCGCGATGGTCGAGCGCGTGCGCGCCGCGGCCACCGAGCTGGGGTACAGCCCGGACGCCATCGGGCGCTCGCTGCGCCTCAAGAAGACGTTCCAGGTGGCGTTCGCCGTCGCGGACATCGGCAACCCTGTCTACGTCGAGATGATGACGGCGATCCACGAGGTGCTCGCGCCGCACGGCTACCGCGTCGTCGTCATGACGACGGGGGACACCACGCGGTCCACCGTCGAGCTCGTGCGCAGCCTGTCGAGCGGCTTCGTCGACGCCATGATCCTGAGCCCGCTGCGCACCGACGACGAGCTCGTCGAGGAGATCCGCGAGGCGCCCGTGCCCGTCGTCGTCATCGGCCGCACGCTCGCGGACCGCGGCATCGACTCGGTGTCCACGGACTCCGCGGGCGGGATCGGCGAGGCGGTGCGGCACCTGCTCGGCCTCGGTCGTCGCCGGATCGCGTTCCTCAACGGCCCCCTCGACACGACCCCCGGTGAGGCGCGCCAGCGCGGCTTCGACGCCGCGACGCGCGCCGCCGACTTCGACGCCGAGCGGGTCGAGGTCGCGCCCGCCCTCGACTTCACCGTCGCCGCGGGCCTCGCGACGACGCGCGCGCTGCTCGACGCCACGGACGACGACGCCCGCCCGGACGCGATCGTCGCGGCCAACGACCTCCTCGCCATCGGCGCCATCCGGGCCGTGCGCGAGCGCGGGCTCTCGGTCCCCGAGGACGTCGCGGTGACCGGCATGGACGACACGGAGATCGGCCGCGTGTTCCAGCCGAGCCTGACGAGCGTCTCGCTCGGCTCGACGGAGCGTGGGCGCGTCGCCGCGCAGCTCGTCGTGGACCTCGTCGACGGCGACGCGGAGCCCGGTCGGCACACCGCCGTCGGGCCGCGCCTCGTCGTGCGCGAGTCGACCGCCCCCGGGGGTGGTTCCCGGTGAGCGCACCGACCCTCGCGGGCGACCCCCGTCGCTCGGCCCTGCGCCCCGACCGCGGCCCGGTGCGCCGGACCGGCGGCATGGCCCGCGCCAAGCGGCGCGAGGCGATCGCGCTCGTCATGCCGTCGCTCCTGCCGATCCTCGTGCTCAGCGTCGCGCCGCTCGTCATGGGCGTCGCCCTCGCGTTCACCGACGCGCGGCTCGTGCGCCAGCCGGACTACCAGTTCGTCGGCGTCGACAACTTCGTGCGCCTCGCGGACAACTCGTTCTTCTGGGACTCGTTCCGCATCGGCATGATCTGGGCCGTCTCGGTGACGCTGCTCCAGCTCGTCGCGGCGATGGGCCTCGCGCTCCTGCTCAACTCGGGGCTCCGGCTCCAGGGCCTGACGCGCGTGCTCGCACTCATCCCGTGGGCCATGCCGCCGGTCGTCGTGGCGATCATGTGGCAGATGATCTACTCGCCCAACGCGGGGCCGCTCAACGCGTTCCTCGGCGCCCTGGGCCTGCCGGACGACATCAACTGGCTCGCGGACTTCTCGACCGCCCTGCCCGCGGTGATCGTCGTCGGGGTGTGGGTCGGCATGCCGCAGACCACCGTGACGCTGCTCGCGGGGCTCCAGCAGATCCCGGACGAGCTCCACGAGGCCGCCGCGATGGACGGCGCAGGCGCGTGGCGCCGCTTCACCGCGGTGACGCTCCCGAGCCTGCGCCCGATCATCACCTCGATCACGTCGCTGAACTTCATCTGGAACTTCAACTCGTTCTCGCTGGTCTACGTGCTCACCGAGGGCGGGCCGGGCGGCCGGACCATGCTCCCGATGCTCTTCACGTACCTCGAGGCGTTCAAGAACCGCAACATCGGCTACGCCGCCGCGATGGGCGTCGTCCTCGTCGTCGTGGTCGTCCTCCTGCTCGCGATCTACCTGCGGTCGCAGTTCCGCTCCGAGAAGGAGAGCTGACCCGTGCGCGCACTCGTCCGCCCCGCCCAGTACGCGGCCCTGGGGTTCTACATCCTGTTCCTCGGCTTCCCGCTGCTCTGGCTGATCTCGGCCTCGCTCAAGTCCTCGGGCGAGCTCAACTCGCTCACCGTGAGCCTCATCCCGCAGGACTGGCACTGGGAGAACTACTCCCAGGCGCTGGCCCGGCAGGGCCTCGTCCGCTCGGCCTGGAACAGCGCGATCGTCGCGGTCGTGTCCACGCTGCTCGTCATCGTCATCGCGCTGCCGGCGTCGTACGTGCTCGCCCGGCTGCGGGGGAAGATCCGCGCCGCGGGCGTCGGCTGGATCCTCGTGAGCCAGGTCTTCCCGGTGATCCTCATCATCCTGCCGCTGTTCCTCATCCTGCGGACCATCGGGCTCACGGACTCGCTCGTCGGCCTCACGCTCGTCCACACCACGTACACGCTGCCGTTCGCGCTGTGGATGATGCAGGGCTACGTGAGCGCCATCCCCGTGGACCTCGAGGAGGCGGGCTCCATGGACGGCGCGAGCCGGCTCACGGTCCTGCGCACCATCGTCTTCCCGCTGCTCATGCCCGGGATCGTCGCGACCGCGATGTTCAGCTTCGTGTCCTCGTGGAACGAGTTCTTCTTCGCGCTCGTGCTGCTCCAGTCGCCCGAGAACTACACGCTGCCCATCACGCTGAAGATGTTCATCGGCGGCGAGGGCAAGGTGGCGCTCGGCCCCCTCGCCGCGGGCTCCGCGCTCGCGGCCATCCCCAGCATCGTCTTCTTCTCGATCATGCAGAAGAAGCTCACCGGCGGCCTGCTCTCGGGCGCGGTGAAGGGCTGACCGTGACCCCCTCCACGCCCGGTCCCGCCCCCAGGCTCTCTCGACCCCACCCCCACCCGAAAGGTAGAACCATGAAGACTCGTGGTGCGTCCATCGCCGCATGCCTCACGATCACGACCCTGCTCGTCGCGTCCTGCTCCAGCGGGGGCGGCAGCGGGGACGACGGCGCCGACGGCGGCACGGTGACGCTGAAGTTCCAGTCGCTGTCCGACCAGCCCGCCGCGATCGAGGCGACCGAGAAGATCGTCGCCGACTGGAACGAGGCGAACCCCGACGTCCAGGTCGAGATCGTGCCCGCCGGCTGGGACGGCATCTACGACAAGCTCATCACCCAGTTCAACGGCGGCGCCGCGCCGGACATCATCCACTACGAGGCCGCGAGCATCGTGCCGTTCGCGGTCGACGGGTACCTCGCGGACCTCTCGGAGTACATGTCCGACGAGCGCCGGGACGACATCCCCGAAGGCATCCTCGACGCCGTGACGGTCGACGACCAGGTCATCGCGTACCCGACCGAGCTGCAGTCCTACATGGTCTTCGCCAACAAGACGATGCTCGACGCGGCCGGCGTCGAGATCCCCACGGGCGAGACGATGACGTGGGACGAACTGCGGCAGATCGCGCAGGCCACGACGAAGGACGGCGCGTACGGGCTCGGGTGGGGGCTCGCGAGCCCGACGGCCGCGTTCATGGCGATGGCCCCCGGCTTCGGCGGCGAGTACTTCGAGGGCACGGGCGCGGACGCGAGCATCACCATCGGCGAGGGCGAGATGGCCCTGCCGGAGCTCGTAGACACGATGGCGCACACCGACAGCACGGTGCTGCCGGTGACCCTCACGCAGTCCGGGTCGGAGACGCTCGCGTCGTTCTACGCCGGCGACGTCGCGATGACGATCCAGGGCTCGTTCCAGGCCGCGAACATCGCGAACGACGCGCCCGAGGGCTTCGACTGGGTCGTGCTGCCCCCGCTCGAGGGCCCCGACGGCGCCGAGCAGGCCGCGAACCCGCAGACGCTCTCGGTGAACATCGACTCCGAGCACGTCGAGGAGTCCGCGGAGTTCATCGAGTTCTTCACGCAGACGGAGAACCTCGCCGCGCTCAACGAGGCGGACGCGCTCATCCCCGCGACGACGTCGGCCCAGGAGGCCATGGCGGAGTCGCTCGGCGACGAGAACGGCTGGTCGACGATCCTCTCCTCCGGCCAGCACCTCACCTCGGCGCCGTACCTGTTCGTCGACGCGTACGCGCAGTGGAAGGACACCGTCGCGACGCCCGCGTACCAGAAGTTCCTCGCCCAGGAGATCGACGCCGACCAGCTCGCGACCGAGCTCGAGTCGGGCTGGGCCGAGATCACCAAGTAGCACTCTCGGTCGCTCGCCGCGGCACCGCGTCACGGGTCGCGGCGAGCACCGAGCAGCAGCGGCCGGGCGGCCGCGCACGCGACCGCCCAGCCGGGAACCGCGACCCCCACGGGTCGCACCGGCGCGAGGCGCCGAGACGGATCGACAGGGAGTGGATCGTGACCTGGCTGGACGACCGAGCGGTGGCAGTGATCACCGGAGCGGCGGTGGGGGACGCGCTGGGAGGCGCCACGGAGGGCTGGACGCCCGAGCAGATCGAGGAGCGCCACGGCGGCCGCGTGACGGGGATCGTGGAGCCCTGGTACCCGAACTGGCAGGACGCGCGTCCGATCGCGCCCTACCACAAGGGTGACGGGCACATCACGGACGACACCCTCATGACGCGCGCGCTCGTGGAGGTGTACGCGAAGCGCCGCGAGCACCTCGACGCGTACGCGATGGCCGAGGACCTCGTGCCCCTCATGATTGGCGAGCCGCGCTGGATCCCCGAGCTCGAGTCCACGGCCCTGCTGCTCCAGCGCGTGTTCCTCGCGGAGAAGTGGATCGTCGCGCGCCTGCACTACGGGCACGTCGACCCGCGCGAGGCCGGGGTGGGGAACGTCGTCAACTGCGGCGCCGCGATGTACGTCGCGCCCGTCGGGCTCGCGAACGCGGGCGACCCGCGCGGCGCGTACGCCGAGGCGATCGACCTGACCGGCGCGCACCAGTCGAGCTACGGCCGCGAGGCGGCGGGCGTGTTCGCGGCCATGGTCGCCGCGTCCGTCGCGCCGGGGGCCACGGTCGACGACGTCGTGCACGCCGCGCTCGACGTCGCGCACGACGGCACGGCCGCCGCGCTCCAGGCCGTCGTCGAGGCGTTCGACGGCTGGACGACGGCGCCCACCACCGACGAGGAGGAGCGCGCCCTCGCGCGGCTGATCCGCGACACGGTCGCGCCGTTCGACTCGGTCGGGCCCGCGTACCGGCAGATGTCGATGGACGCACGGCGCCCGTCGCGCACCAAGTCCATCGAGGAGCTGCCCGCGGCGCTCGGCTTCGTGCTCGGGCACCGCGGCGACTTCCGCGGCGCGGTCCTCGGCGCCGTGAACTACGGGCGCGACGCCGACTCGATCGCCGTCATGGCCGGCGCGGTGTGCGCGGGCCTCGGCGGGACCGCCGTCGTGCCGGACGAGTGGCTCGACGCGATCGAGGAGGCGAGCCGCATGGACGTCCGGGAGACCGGGCGGCTCATGGCGTCCGCCGCGCAGGACATCCTGCGGGCCGACCGCGAGCGCGCGACCGCGCGCCTGCGCGCGCTCGCCGAGCTCGGCAACGCGCCCGTCGACGGCGCGGCCCTCCCCGCGCGGGCGGGTGAACCGGCGTGAGGCTGACCTGGGCCCAGCCGGAGGACCTGCTCGCGCACGAGCTCGTCCAGGCCGCGGCGGAGGGCAAGGACCCCGCGGCGCTCGCGGACGTGCGCGAGCGCTGGGCCGCCGCGGGCGGGGACCCCGTCCCCGCGGTGAGCGGGGCCGGTCCCGTCCCCGCGACCCCGGAGCTGCGCGCGCTCGCGCGCGACCTGCTCGTGGAGCTCGACGCGCTGCCCGCCGCGCCCGCGCCGCACGAGCCCGACGACTGGGACGCGATCCTCGCCACGCTCCCGGCGGCGCCCGGCCTGCCCACCCGCCCGGGCGCCGTCGGGTCCTCCGCCGGCGCGGGGACCGGCACCGCCGACGCCGCGTACGCGGACCGCGTGCTCGGCGCGTGGACCGGGCGCGCGGCGGGCTGCCTGCTCGGCAAGCCGGTGGAGAAGATCCCGCGCGCCGGGATCGAGGAGATCCTGCGCGCCACGGGCCGGTGGCCGCTGGACCGCTGGTTCACCGCCGTCGGGCTGCCCGACGACGTCGCCGCGCGCTGGCCGTGGAACCGGCGCAGCGCCCCGACGTCGCTCGAGGAGAACATCGACGGGATGCCCGAGGACGACGACCTCAACTACCCGATCCTCGCGCTCGCCCTGCTGGAGCGGCACGGGCGCGGCTTCACGACGGACGACGTCGCGCAGCTCTGGCTCGACGCGCTGCCCGCGGGCCGCGTGTTCACGGCCGAGCGCGCCGCGTACCGCAACATCCTCGACGCGCGGCCGGTGCCGGAGACGGCGACGCACCACAACCCGTTCCGGGAGTGGATCGGCGCGCTCATCCGCACGGACGTGCTCGGCTGGGTCTCGCCCGGCGACGTGCGCGAGGCCGCGCGCCTCGCGTGGACGGACGCGCGCCTGAGCCACACGCGCAACGGCGTGTACGGCGCGATGTGGGCGGCCGCGCTCGCGTCGGCGGCGATGGTCTGCGAGACGGTGGACGAGGTGCTCGACGCGGCCGACGCCGTCGTGCCGCCGGGCAGCCGCCTGGCCGCGGCGATCCGGCTCGGGCGGGACGCGGGCCGCGACGGCGACGCGTCCGAGGCGGGCGTGCGCGCCGGGCTCGACACGATCCACGCGGCGTACGGCGACCTGCACTGGGTGCACGTGCTCAACAACGCCGCGGTGATCGCCTACGCGCTCACCGCGGGGCGCGGCGCGGACGGCCGCGGCGACTTCGGCGCGAGCGTCGCGATCGCCGTCACCGCGGGCTGGGACACCGACTCCGCGGGGGCGACGGTCGGCGGCGTGGTGGGTGCGCTGCAGGGCGTCGAGGGCATCGGCCAGCGGTGGACGCGCCCGCTCGACGGCCACATCGCGACCTCGCTGCCCGGCGGCGAGCAGAGGATCGTGGACCTCGCGGCGCGGACGGTCGCGCTCGCGACGGTCCCGGTCGTGGTGGCCGGGGGAGCCGTGCAGGGTCCCACGGAGGAGGCGCAGGCATGAGCACGACGGCGGACGGGGAGCAGGGCGCCACGGTCCCGGGCGGGTCAGGACGGGTCGTGGTGGTCGGGTCGGCGAACGTCGACCTCGTCGTCGACGTGCCGCGGCACCCCGGCGGTGGTGAGACCATCCTCGGCGGCGAGCTGCGGCGCAACCCCGGCGGCAAGGGCGCGAACCAGGCGGTCGGCGCGGCGCGAGCGGGCGGTGCCGGCACGACGTTCGTCGGCGCGCTCGGGCACGACGACGCGGCGGACCTGCTGCTCGCGTCGCTCGACCGCGGCGGGGTGCGGACCGACCTCGTCGAGCGCGTGGACGCCGCGACGGGCACCGCGCTCATCACCGTCTCGCCCGACGGCGAGAACGCGATCGTCGTGGCGCCCGGGGCGAACTCGTACGTGACGGTCGGCGCGGCGCAGGCCGAGCGGATCGCCGCCGCGGACGTCGTGCTCGCGCAGCTCGAGATCCCGCTCGACGTCGTCCGTGCCGCCGCCGCGGCGCGCCGACCGGGCGCGCTGCTGGTCCTCAACGCGGCGCCGTCGCGCGACCTGCCCGACGACGTGTGGGCCGCGCTCGACGTGCTCGTCGTCAACGAGCACGAGGCGGCGGACCTGGCGGGCGCCTCCGGCGACGCCGAACCGAGCGCGCTCGCGGGGCTGCTGCTGGAGCGCGTGCCGGCCGTCGTCGTGACGCTGGGCGGAGAGGGCAGCCTCGTCGCGGAGCGCCGCCCGGCCGGGCCCCTGCTCACGACCGTCCCCGCGATCGCCGTCGAGGCGGTCGACACCACCGGCGCGGGCGACACGTTCTGCGGCGTCCTCGCCGCTGCGCTCGCGCGCGGCGCGGACCTGCCCGCCGCCGCGCGGCTCGCCGCCGCCGCGGGCGCGCTCGCCGTGACCCGGCCCGGCGCGCAGGACGCCGTGCCCGACGCGGCGGACGTCGTCGCGCTCGCCAAGCACGCCGCGAACCCCGACCGACCGACCTGAGCCCGTCCGCAGCACGTCCGAGCGCGGGCCCGGCCCGCCGAGGGAAAGGCACCATGACCTACACGTTCGACCCGCTGGTCCCGCGCCCGATCGACCTGCCGACCGAGGTCGCGCTCGACGGGCCGCTCACGCCCGAGCAGTCCCTCGCGCTCGACGAGGCGAAGATCTTCGTCGGCCCGGCCGACCCCGCCGACCGCCCGGCCTGGCGCGAGCGCCTCGCCGCGTGGCGCGACGACGCGCGCCGCCGCCACGGGTACACGGGCGCCGCGTACGACCGCCCGGACGCGGCGTGGGCCGCGGGGTGCTCGACGGTCGCGCAGGTGTGGCTCTGGGACGAGCTGCTGTACTCGTTCGAGGAGCACCGGTTCACGCCGGAGCGGTTCCTCGCCGACGCGCGCGAGCGGTTCGGCGGCCTCGACGCCGTGGTGCTGTGGCACGCGTACCCCGTCATCGGGATCGACGACCGCAACCAGTGGGACTTCTACCGCGACGTCCCGGGGATCGTCGACCTCGTACAGACGTTCCACGACGCGGGCCTGCACGTGTTCGTCGACTACAACCCGTGGGACGTCGGCACGCGCCGCGGCGACGACGACCTCACCGAGCTCGCCGCCGTCGTGCGCGAGCTCGGCGCCGACGGCGTCTTCCTCGACACGCTGAAGAAGGCCGAGCCGGAGCTCGTCGCGCGGCTCGAGGCCGCGCGCCCGGGCATCGTCCTGGAGGGGGAGTCCAAGCTCCCGGTCGAGCGCATCGAGGACCACTCGTCGTCGTGGGCGCAGTTCTTCGCCGACTCGCCCGTGCCCGGCGTGCTGCGCGCGCACTGGTACGAGCGCCGGCACATGCAGCACCACGTGCGCCGCTGGCACCGCGACCACTCCGAGGAACTCCAGTCCGCGTGGCTCAACGGCGTGGGCGTCATGGTGTGGGAGGTCGTGTTCGGCGTGTGGGTCGGCTGGTCGCGGCGCGACGCCGCGACCGTGACCCGCCTGGTCACGGTCCAGCGCGCGGCGCGGCCGCTGCTGCTCGACGGCGGGTGGACGCCGCTGGCCGAGCTCGCGCCCGAGGCCGAGGCCGCCGGGGTGTACGCGTCGCGCTGGGAGCTCGACGGCGTGACCCTGTGGACGGTCGTCAACCGCGGTGACGCCGACTACGCGGGCCCGCTGCTCGCGGGCGGCGGGGACGGCGCGGACGTGCGCGTGCCCGGCCGGGGGATCGCCGCGGCGCTGCACGTGGCCGACGGCGCGGCCGAGCCTGCGTGGCTGCCGCACCTGCGCGACGTGGTCGCCTCGCTCGACGAGACCGCGCCGCACGACCCCGACGCGCGGTTCCCGCACCGGCTCGCGCGGCGCCTCGACGCCTCTGTCCCCACGTCCGCTCCGACCGGGGGGACGGACCCGGCCGGGCCGGGGGCCGTCGTCGGGCAGGACGCCGCCCGGGCGACGGGCGCGCCCGGGGCGGGGGCCGTCGTCGTGCCTGCGGGGTCGTACGTGCTGACCGTCCGCTATCGCGCGCGCGAGACCGGGATGTACCAGGGAGCGCCGTACGTGGACGAGTGGAAGCCGCTCCCGCCGCGCCTGCACGACGCGCGGACCCTCCAGCGCGACGGTGAGCTCGCCGCCCCGGTGGCGGTGGGCCGCGACGTGACGAACGCGGAGTTCGCGGAGTTCCTCACGGCTACCGGCTACGTGCCCGCCGTCGCGCACCGCTTCCTCGCGCACTGGGTCGACGGCCGTCCCGCGCCCGGCACGGAGGACGAGCCCGTGACGTTCGTCGACCTCGACGACGCGCGCGCGTTCTGCGCGTGGCGCGGCGGGCGCCTGCCCACCGAGGACGAGTGGCAGCTCGCGGCCGAGCAGCCGGGCTGGACGCGCGGCGAGCCCGCCGTGTGGAGCTGGACGGGCTCCGAGCACTCCGACGGCCGCACGCGGTTCGTCATGCTCAAGGGCGGCAGCGACCACCGCGCCGAGGGCTCCGACTGGTACGTCGAGGGCGGGCGCCACGCGGCGGACTACGCGGTCAAGCTCCTCGTCCCCGGCCTGGGGCTCGCGCGCGGCGCGACCGTCGGGTTCCGCTGCGCGTGGGACCTCGCCGACGACGCGACGGGGGTGACGGCATGACGGACGCACCGCGCGTCTCGCGCGACCCGGCCGCGGGCGCGCTCGCGGGCCTGCGCGTCGTCGACGCGTCGACGCTGTTCGCCGGGCCGATGGCGGCGATGCACCTCGGCGACCTGGGCGCCGACGTCGTCAAGGTCGAGCACCCCACGAAGCCCGACCCGTCGCGCACGCACGGCGCCGCGAAGGACGGCGTGAACCTGTGGTGGAAGACGCTCGGGCGCAACAAGCGCACCGTCACCGCGAACCTGGGGAGCGACGGCGGCCGCGAGGTGTTCCTCGCGCTCGTCGCCGAGGCGGACGTCGTCGTCGAGAACTTCCGGCCCGGCACGCTCGAGCGCTGGGGCCTCGGCTACGACGAGCTGTCCGCGCGCAACCCGCGGCTCGTGCTCGCGCGCGTGAGCGGGTTCGGGCAGGTCGGGCCGTACCGCACCCGCCCCGGGTTCGGCACGCTCGCCGAGGCGATGAGCGGGTTCGCCGCGATGACCGGCGAGCCCGACGGCCCGCCGACCCTCCCGCCGTTCGGGCTCGCCGACGGCGTCGCGTCGCTCGCGACCGCGTTCGCCGTCATGGTCGCGCTGTCCACGCGCGAGCGCACCGGGCACGGACAGGTCGTCGACACGGCGATCATCGAGCCCATCCTCGCGATGCTCGGGCCGCAGATCACGCGCTGGGACCAGCTCCGCACCGTGCAGCCGCGCACCGGCAACCGGTCCGCGAACAACGCGCCGCGCAACACCTACCGCACGCGCGACGGGCAGTGGGTCGCCGTGTCGACGTCGGCGCAGTCCATCGCCGAGCGCGTCATGCGCCTCGTCGGGCGCCCCGAGATTGTCGACGAGCCCTGGTTCGCGAGCGGCGTCGAACGCGCGCAGCACGCCGACCTGCTCGACGAGGCCGTCGGCGGCTGGATCGCGCAGCGCACGCGCGACGAGGTCGTCGCCGCGTTCGAGGAGGCGCAGGCCGCCGTCGCGCCGATCTACGACGCCCAGGACATCGTCGACGACCCGCAGTTCCGCGCGCTCGGCACGATCCACGAGATCGAGGACCCCGAGCTCGGCCCGATGCTCATGCAGGGCCCGCTGTTCCGGATGTCCGAGAACGACGGCGTCATCCGCTTCACCGGCCGCGCGCACGGGGCCGACACCGACGCCGTGCTGGGCGAGCTGGGCTTCTCGCCCGAGCGCGTCGCGGAGCTCCGGGCCGAGGGGGCGGTGTGACGGGGCGGGGCGAGCGGCCCGACGCCGCGCCGCCGCTGACGCTGCTGTACGTGCCCGCGGACCGGCCCGACCGGGTCGCCAAGGCGCTCGGGTCCGCGGCCGACGTCGTGCTCGTCGACCTCGAGGACGCCGTCGCGCCCGCGCGCAAGGACGAGGCGCGGGCGCACGCCGTCGCGCTGCTCGACGACACGGCCGCCGCGCGCGGCGTCCAGGTGCGGGTCAACCACCCCGCGACGCCGTGGCACGCCGACGACGTCGCGGCCCTCGCCGGGCTGCCGCTCGCCGTCGGGGCGCGCGCGCCGAAGGTCGAGTCCGCCGACGAGGTGCGCGTGCTCGCCGCGGCGCTCCCCGGGCGGGCGCTGCACCTGCTGGTCGAGTCGGCTCTCGGGGTCGAGCGCGCGTTCGAGCTCGCGACGGCGTCGCCGCAGGTCGCGTCCCTCGGGCTCGGTGAGGCCGACCTGCGCTCCGACCTGCGGGTCGACGACGAGGCCGGGCTCGCGTGGGCACGCAGCCGGGTCGTCGTCGCGGCCCGGGCGGCGGGGCTGCCGTCGCCCGCGATGTCCGCGTTCACGCACGTGCGCGACCTCGACGGGCTCGCGGCGTCGTGCCGCGCCGGGCGGTCGCTCGGGTTCTGCGGCCGCACCGCGATCCACCCCGCGCAGCTCGACACCATCCGCGACGCGTTCCTCCCGACCCCGGACGAGGTGGACCGGGCGCGCGAGGTGGTCGAGCGCGTCGGCGACGCGGTGGCGTCGGGCACGGGCGTCGTCGCGCTGGCGGACGGCACGTTCCTCGACGTCGCGATGGTCGAGCGCGCGCGCACCGTGCTGGCCCTGGCGGGCCGCCGCCCGCCCGGCTAGCGCGGCCGAGGCGCGCGCCGCGCCGAGAACGACCCTCCTCCCGGTCGAGCACGACGTCGCTGTCGTCATCGGCCCGGTCACGACAGCAACGTGGTGCTCGGCGGGACGAGGGAAGGGGGAGGGGGAGGGGGCAGTCATCACCGGATCTCGACGAGGAGACACCATGGACGCAGCACGACGGCCGCACCGGCGGCCCGGGAGGACGGCGGCGCTCGCCGCGCTGGCGGTGAGCGCGACGATCGGCGGGTCGGCGCTCGCGCTGCCCGCGACCGCCGCGGAGCAGGGCACGGTCGAGGCGGGGCGGGTGGCGGACTCCGCGGCCGGGCCGATCGACTACACGGTCTACCTGCCGCCCGGCTACGACGACGCCGCGCAGGAGTACCCGACGCTCTACCTGCTGCACGGCCGCGGCGACACGCAGGCCGCGTGGCAGCAGGTCACGGGCGACCTCGACGAGCTCATCGGGGCGGGCGAGATCCAGCCGATGGTCGTCGTCATGCCCGACGCGCCGTGGAACGACCGCGGCTCCTGGTACACGGACTCGCTGTACACCGGGGACACGACGGGCGCCGGCGCCGGCACGGCCGTCGAGACGGCGTTCACGCGTGACCTCGTCGAGCACGTCGACGCGACGTACCGCACGGTCGAGGACCGCGAGGCGCGCGCCGTGGGCGGCTACTCCATGGGCGGCGCGGGCGCGCTGCGGTTCACGCTCGCCCACCAGGACACGTTCTCCGCGGGCATCGTGCTGAGCCCCGCCGTCTACGTGCCGCAGCCGCCCGCGGACTCCTCGGCCCGCGACCACGGCGGCTATGGCGTCGGGACCGCGCCGTTCGACGCCGACCGGTACACGGAGCTGTCCTACCCGACGGCGCTCGCGGCGCTCGACCCGGCGCTCCCGGTGCACCTGTTCGTCGCCGTCGGCGACGACGAGTGGGCCAACCCCGACCCCGCCGAGGCCACGCACGACATCGACTTCGAGTCCGCGCGCCTCTACAACCAGGCGCGCCGCGTCCCGGGCGTGACGGCCGAGCTGCGCGTGCTCGACGGCGGCCACGACTGGGACGTCTGGCGGCCCGCGTTCCGCGAGGGGGTCGTCGACGTCTCGGCGCGCCTGCGCACCACGCCCGCCGCGCCGTGGGACGCCGAGCTCCTCGGCTCCGCGGCCGACGACCGCGCGGGCGGGGTCGCGGCCCTGCCCGACGGCGGGACCGCCGTCGCGCTGAACCTCGCCGGCGCGTGGGACGGGTACGAGCCCGCGGGCGGGCTCGACACGGTCGTCGTGCGGCGCGACGCCGACGGCGCCGAGGTCTGGCGGCACGCGGTCGCGACGGCCGCGGACGACCGCGCGTACGGCGTCGTGCCGGGCGCCGACGGCGGCGTGCTCGTCGCCGGGTACACCAAGGGCGACCTCGACGGCGCCCACGCGGGCACGACGCGCGACGACGGGTTCGTCGCGGCCGTCACCGCCGACGGCGAGCGCGCCTGGACGCTGCAGACCGGCGACCCCGCCGCGGCCGACCGTTTCTACGCCGTCGCGCCCGACGGCGCGGGCGGCGCCTACGTCGCCGGGTACACGAGCGGTGCCGTGGGCGACGCGCCGAGCGCCGGGGACAAGGACGCGCTGGTCGGGCGGGTCTCCGCGGCGGGCGAGCTGCTGTGGCTGCGCCAGGTGGGCGGGCCCGGCGAGGACAAGGCGCTCGCGGTCGCCGCCTCGCCCGACGGCGCGGTGTACGTGGGCGGGGTGTCGGGCGGCGGGATGCCCGGGGCCGAGCGTGCGGGCGCGAACGACGGCTGGGTCGCGCGCTACGGCGCGGACGGCGAGCAGGAGTGGCTGCGTGCCGTCGCGACGGGCGAGAACGACCAGGTCAACGGCCTCGTGGCGCGCTCGGACGGGTCGGTCGTCGCCGTCGGGCACACGCGCGGGGCGCTCGGCGAGGGCGGCAACCAGGGGGACAACGACGTCGTCGTGCGCGCCCTCGACGCCGCGGGAGAGGTCCTGTGGACGACGCAGGTCGGGACGTCCACCGACGACCGCGGCGTGACGGGAGTGCTCGGCGCCGACGACGCGGTGCTCGTCGTCGGCACGACGTACGGCGCGCTGGGCACGGCCGTCGGCGGGGTCGACGTCGTGACGTTCCCCGTCGCGGCCGACGGCACCCCGGGCGGGGCGACGCAGACCGGGTCGCGCGAGCGCGACGGCGCCGACGAGTGGGACGACGCGAACCTGTTCGCGGCCCCCGCACCCGCCGCGGACGGCCGCGACGGCGCGGCGCTGCTCACCGGGCTCACGTACGGCGCCCCCGCGGGCACGACGAACGCGGGCGCCGCCGACGTGTTCGTGGCCCGGACGCCGTGGGACGCCGTCGTGCCCGACGCCGGGGCCACCGGCCCGGCGCTCGACGTCACCGCCGAGGCGCGGTGCCTCGCGGGCAAGGCCTACGTCGCCGTGCGCGCGACGAGCACCGGGGACGCGCCCGTCGACGTCGAGCTCGCGACGCCGTACGGCACGCACGTCGTCGCGGACGTCGCCCCGGGCGCGTCGGCCTACCGGTCGTTCGCCGTCCGCGCCACGACCGTCCCCGCGGGCGAGGCGACCGCGACGGTGGACGGCCGCGCCGTCGTCGTCCCGTACGCCGCCCTCACCTGCCCCTGACCCTGACCCTTACGCTGCCGCCGCCGCCCCCCGCACGCAGCCGAGCACGGGGTCGGCGACCGTTTCTTCGGGATTTCGGTCGTTGACCCCGTGCTCGGCGGGCGGTGGTGTCGGGGAGGCGCGGTCAGCAGGTGAGGTGGTCGCCCGTGGTCGTGCCGACGATCTCCACGTAGTGCCGGAAGAGGCGGACGCGGTTGTTCATCTGGCGGGGGTTGCCGCCCTCGCACTCGAGCGGGCCGTTGATGGACCGGATGGTCTCGGCGAAGCCGTGCTCGCCGACGATCGCGTCGTGGCACGTCATCGAGGCCGTGCCGGGCTGGGTGTTCCAGTACCAGAGCGCGGTCTGCCACGCGACGGTCGGGTCCTGCTCGACGAGCCACGGGTCGGCGAGGAGGTCGATCCCCAGCGCCTCCCCGGCCGCTCGGTAGTTGAAGTTCCAGCTCAGCTGGAGCGGACCGCGGCCGTAGTAGGCGTCCTGCCCGGCGGGGCACCCGTACGGCTGCGCGGGGTCGCAGTAGTGCGCGTAGTTCGCGGTGCTGACCTCGACGACGTGCTCCAGCCCGTGCGTCTCGTGGCTCACCTGCGCGAGGAACGCCGCGGCTTCGCGCCGGGCCACGCGGTCGCCGCCCGACGTCGCGAACGCGGGGTACGCGACCGTCGCCGCGACGAGCCCGGCGTACGTGTAGAACGGGTTCCGCTCCGGGAACATCGCGTCGAACTGCTGCTCGGTCACCACGAACGTCGTCGGTGCGGTGGTGGTCGTCGGGTCGGTCACGGGGTCCCCCCTCGTCGGCGGCGGGCCGCGACGCCGCGGCCGCGCCCACCCTACGGGATTGGTGAGGAGACCTGCGTAACCGGGGAGTGCCTCGGGAAAGGCCGCCGGCCCTCGATCGACACATCCACGGAGACGCCCACGACGCCGCCGAGCACGGGGATGGCGACCGGATCGGCGCGGATCCGGTCGCCACCCCCGTGCTCGACGGGGTGGTGGGCGGGCCAGGGGTCAGGGTGTCAGCGGCAGGTCGTCTCCGGGTAGGCGGCGGTCGTCTCCGTCTGGACGGCCCGTCCGTCGACGTCCTTCGTCGCGACGAGCGTGATCTCGCCCGCGTCGAGCGTCTTGCCCTTCACGGCGAGCGTCTTCTCGGCCGACTCGCCGGCGGGGACCGCCGAGAACGTGTGCTCTCCCGCGGGGGTCTGCACGTGCACGTCGATCGGCACCGTGTCGTCGTTCGTCACGGCCGCCGTCAGCCAGAGCTGCTTGCCCGCGGCCTTGCACGACGGCGTCGCGGTGCCGGAGAAGCGGACCGTCGTCGAGCCCGGCTCGGCGCCGACCGTGGCCGCCGTCGCGGACTGGTCGAACGACGCGTTGCCGAAGGTCGTGAACCAGCCCTGGGCGGTCGCGAAGTCGTCGGTGAAGGCCCGCGACAGGAGCAGCAGGAGCCGCGCCTTGACGGCCGTGAGGTCGCCGCCCGCGATGATGCCGTTGCCGCCCCCGTACGACGACCCCGACCCGGTGCGCGTCGTCGAGACGAACCAGACGCCCTTGTCGCGGACGGCGGCGGTGCGGGCCTGGCTCATGGCGGACGAGATGCCCCCCGCACCCGTCCCCGCGGTGACGATGCCCTGGACGCCTGCGTTCGCGAACGCCGTCACGGCCTCGCCGCCGGCCTGCTGGTAGGACATGAGGATCTCGACGCGTGGGAGCGTCTTCGCGTCGACCTTCGCGAGGTCGAACGGCGTGAACCACTCCTCGGTGTCGCACGCGAGTACCCGCGCCGGGGCGCGGCCGAGCGTGACGTCGTCGCCGTCGATCCAGCCGAGCACGCCGTACTCGCGCGTCTGGAACGTGTCGGTGCGGTACGAGTTCGACTTCGTGACCTCGCGGGCCGCCTGGATCTCGTCGTTGAGCATGAGCACCGTGCCGAAGCAGAACGTCTGCTGGGACGCGGCGACCTTGATCGCGTTGTAGAGGTTCGCGGGCGCGTCCGTGCCGAACACGAGGCTCGAGTCCGGCCCGGCGCCCGACCCCCACGGGCGCATCGAGCCGGACGTGACGACGGGCTTGCGCGACCGCACGGTGAGGTCGAGCCAGTACGCGAACTCCTCCTGCGTGTCCGTGCCGGTCGTGACGACGACGGCGTCCGCCGTCTCGAGCTGCTTCTCCACCTCGAGCGTGAGCGCGTGGAACTGCTCCATCGAGTAGCCGGACGAGCCGGCGTTGCCGAACTGGACGGCGGTGACGTCGGCGACCGCGTCGAGCTCGGGCCGCAGCGTGTTCAGCATGTCCTCCATGCGGTACGTGCCGGCGCGGTAGCTCGTGAACGTGTCGCGGCCGGTCGCCTTGCCGGCCATCGTGCCGCCGGTCGCGACGACGACGACCTTCGGCTTCTCCGCCGCGGCGGTCGCCGTCGCGGTCGCGTACTGCGCGGACGTGATGCCGAGCGGGTTGGCGGGCGCGGTCCCGGCCGCGAGCACCGGTGCCGCGGCACCCTCGGCGCGCGCGGCGGCGGCCGACGCCCGGGAGTCGGCGACGGTGTACGCGACCGTCGCGGCGAGGGCGGCGCACGCGAGCACGAGCGCGACGACGGCCGCGACGGCGCGGCCGGACAGGGTCAAGGTGAACGTTCTCAACAGGGGGCCTTCCGTCGGGGGGAACATCTGGCCCGCCCGACGCTAGGGACCGTGTGTTGCCTGGGGATTGCCTGGGCGTAAGAAGTACGGACGTGCCGGTTACCGCCGGAGCGGTTGACCCGCGCTGCCCGCGGGTCCAGCCTGGCGGGAGGGCCGGCGTCGGTCCGGCCCGGTCAGGAGCGGTCATGGACGATCGCGACGCCGCCCTCCTGCGGGCGCACGAGCACGCCGCCGCGTGGCTCGACTCCCTCGCGACGCGCCCGGTCCCGCCCCGGGCGGGCGTCGCCGACGTCGTCGCCGCGCTCGGCACGGACCTGCCGGACGGTCCCAGCCCGGCGGCCGACGTCGTCGACCTGCTCGCCACGGCGTGCGGGCCGGGCCTCACCGCGATGCCGTCGGGCCGCTTCTACGGCATGGTCATCGGCGGCAGCCACCCGGCGGCGCTCGCGGCCGACTGGCTCACGAGCGCGTGGGACCAGAACTCCGCGCTGCGCACGGTCACCCCGGCCCACACGGCCGTCGAGGACGTGACGAGCGCGTGGCTGCTCGAGCTGCTGGGCCTGCCCGCGTCGGGCGCGGTCGGGTTCGTCACCGGCGCCACGACCGCGAACTTCACGGCGCTCGCCGCCGCGCGCGGCGAGGTGCTGCGCCGCGCGGGGTGGGACGTGCGGCGCGACGGCCTCACGGGTGCGCCGCGCGTGCGCGTGCTCGTCGGTGCCGAGCGGCACGAGTCCGTCGACCTCGCGCTGTCGTACCTCGGGCTCGGGGCGCCCGAGGTCGTCGCCGCGGACGACCAGGGCCGGGTCTCGGTCGCCGCGCTCGAGGAGGCGCTGGCCGACCCGGCCTCTCCCTCGCGGGACCAGACCTCTACCTCGCGGGACCAGACCTCTACCTCGGGGGACCGGGGCTCTGCCCCGGCGCCCACGATCGTGGTGCTGCAGGCGGGCAACGTGCACTCCGGGGCGTTCGACCCGTTCGGCCCGGCGGTCGAGGTCGCGCACCGGCACGGCGCGTGGGTGCACGTCGACGGCGCGTTCGGGCTCTTCGCCGCCGCGTCGCCGACGTACCGCCACCTCGTCGCGGGGTACGAGGGCGCGGACTCGTGGGCGACCGATGCGCACAAGACGCTCAACGTCCCGTACGACTGCGGGCTCGCGATCGTCGCGGACCCGGCGCCGCTGCGCGCCGCGATGGGCATGCACGGCGACTACCTCATCCAGAGCGAGGCGGGCGACCCGCTCGACAAGGTGCCCGAGCTCTCGCGGCGCGGTCGCGCGTTCCCCGTCTGGGCGGTGCTGCGGGCGCTCGGCCGCTCGGGCGTCGCCGACCTCGTGGACGGGTTCTGCCGCCACGCGGCGACGTTCGCCGACGCGGTGCGCGCGCTCGAGGGCGAGGTGCTGCACGACGTCGTGTTCACCCAGGTGTGCGCGGCGTTCGGCGACGACGCGCGCACGCAGGACGTCGTGCGGCGCGTGCTCGACGACGGGACCGCGTGGATGTCCGGCTCGCGCTGGCACGACCGCGCCGTGCTCCGCGTCTCCGTGAGCTCCTGGGCGACGACGGACGCCGACGTCGCGGTGAGCGTCGACGCGCTCGGCCGGGCGGTCGCCGCGGCCCGCGCCTGACGACCGGCCCCGGGCGTCGGTGCGACGCCCGGGGTCGGTGGTGCGTCAGCGCCCGCCGTGCCGGCCGAGGTCGATGCGCACGAGGTGCCCGTCGGGCGGCGTCGTCTCGTCCGCCGGGAGGGCGTTCGTCGTCGCGAGCAGGCCCTTGCCGTCCCACTCGAGGCCCGCGGGGAGCGGGACCTCGACGAGGGTGCTCGGCCCGCGCTTGCCGACCTGCGAGACCTTCCCGCCGAAGAGCTCGGCGACGTAGACCGTGCCGTCGCCGGACACGGCGAGGTTGGTCGCGCCGAGGAACCCGGTGGCGAGCCGGCGCACCGCGCCGCGCCAGGGATCGACCGTGTACACCGCGCCGCGCGCGCCGAGGCTCGCGTCCTCGGGCCCGCCGGGGAGCGTCGTCACGTAGAGCACGCCGCGCGGGCCCACCTCGACGTCCGTCGGGACGGGCTCGAACCAGTACGTCTGCCCGACGACGCACGCGGGCCACCCGAGGCCCGCCGCCGCCTCGGCGGTGACGACCGCGGGCTGCGCGGGCAGCACGGCCACCGTCCGGACCCTGCCGCGGTCGCTCACCGACAGGATCGCGTTCGCGCCCGCGTCGGCGACGTACGTGGTGCCGCGGGACGACGTCGTCGCGTACGGGTGGGAGTCCGCGATCCCCGTGTACCGGGGCGGGACGGGTGACGCGGGGACCTGGGCGACGCACGCCGGGTCGGTGTCGCGCAGGCCGTAGGTCACGCCGCCGTCGGGGTTGTTCGCCCGCTCGTACGCGAACGTGTCCGCGAGCACGACGGGCGCGCCCGTCGGGTTGCCCCGCCGGTCGGTCCGCAGCGTCGACACCTCCGACGCGACCGGACCCTCCTCGCCGAGCTGCGTCTCGGTGAAGGTGATCCGACGGCCGTCGTAGGAGACGCCGCCCACCTCGCCGCCGTCGGGCGACGCGTAGAGGACGGTCGGGGTGCCGTCGCGGCCGACGGCCGTGAGCAGCCCGGGGAAGTTCTGGGTGACGTAGGTGGTGCCGCGCGGCCCGACCGCGAGGCTGAGCGGCGTGACGAGGCCGGTCGCGACGTCGGTCACGGTCGGTGGGCGCGGCGAGGGCTTGCCGCCGTGCGCGACGGCGGGCCCCGCGACGAGCACGAGGGCGGCGGTCGCGGCGGCGACGGCGGCGGGCAGGGCGGTGCGGAGTCTTCTCATGGGTGCTCCTGGTCCGGCGGTCCCGCGGGGGCGAGGGGAGCCGGCGCGCGCTGCTGTCGGCGCGGGCGTCGCCCCGGGGACGAGGGTGAGGTGGTCGTCGGGCCGGACGACGTGGCGCGCCGGGGGCGTGCCGTGCGACCGGCGAGGCGCCGGCCGGGAGTCTGCTGTGCGTCGGCGGTGAGCACAGATCTCCGAGTGTGCACCCGCGGGCGGCGCCGGTCCACCATCGTCGCCCCGGGCGACGAGCACCCGGGGCGACGTCGGACCGGGGGGTCAGCCGCGGACGGCCAGGTCCACCCAGACGAGCCGGTGGTCGCTGCTCGGGAACGGGAAGACGCCGGTGAGCCGCGAGAGCGGGTCGGCCTGGACGGGCCAGAACACGCCCGCGTCGCGGACCCGCAGGTCGCGCGACGGCAGCACGTAGTCCGCGCGCAGGTTCCCGGGCGCGGTGTCGGCGAAGTCGGCGGTGTCGAGCGCCGGGTCGCCCCGGTGGTTCGCGTTCGCCCCGCCCTGGAGCGTGGCGGCCTCGACCGCGCCGGCGGACCGGGGCGCCGGGTCCTGGACGCGTCGGTGGTCGAGGAGCTGGTCGATCGCGGCGTCCACGGAGTCGCCGTCGAGCGGGTCGGCGTTCTGGTCGCCCAGGACGACGAAGCTCGCGCCCGGGCGCAGCCCGCCGCGCCGGCCCGCGTCGTCGTACACGTAGCGGGACGTCTTGCCGGGGGTCACGTAGTCCGCCCAGAACCGGATCTCGTCGTGGTTGCGGCGGCCGTTGCGGTCCTCGGGGCCGTCGAACGTGGGCGGGGTCGGGTGCGACGCGAGCACGTGGACGGTCTGCCGCCCCACGCGGACCGGGACGTCCCAGTGCGACTTGCTCGACAGCCGCACGACGTCGAGCTCCTCGGGCGTGAACCAGTCGGCGGGCGCGGGCGTCGCGGGGTCGTCCGGGAGGAGCGCTCCCGGCATGTCCTTCCACAGGAAGTGCTGGAACGTGCGGACGCCGCGCGTGTCGATCGGGTACCGCGAGAGCACGACCATGCCGTACTGCCCCTCGAACGCACCGAAGCCGAACGCGTCGTCCCCGCCGCCGACCACGCCGTCGTCGTTCAGGTCGAACCCGCTGGGCACGCCGGTGTTCGACGGCGCGACGTACGCGTAGCGGTACTCGATCGGCTCGGCGCCGCCCTGCGGGACCTCGAGGTAGTGGTCGCGGAACAGGTCGACGGCGCGCCCGCCGGGCACGAAGTCGAACTCGTTGAGCAGCACGACGTCGGGCCGTGTGCGCTGGAGCACCTCGGCGATCGTCGCGGCCTGCGGGTCGTCGGGGGTCGAGAGGTCGGCCTCGAGCTCGCCCGCGGCGGCGCGGTTGAGGCTCGCGTTGTACGTCGCGACGCGGAGCGTCCCGCGGTCGTGGCCGTGGCGGTCGCCGTGCGCGGCGGCGGGCGCGGCGACGGCGCCGGCGCCCGCGACGGCGAGGGCCGCGGCGGCCGCGAGGGCGGGGACGAGCGCGGTGCGTGCTGCGCGCGGCCGGGTGCGGCGCGGGGTCGGGGTGGACGGTCTCGTGGACACGGTGGCTCCTCGTCGTCGGGGACGGTGGTCGTCGAGAGGTTCCCCGCCACCGTACGCACGGGTGCGCACGCCCGGAAGGTCGGGAAGGTGTCGCGCGGGCGAACACCCGGCGCCGGGCCGGGGTGACGATGTGGGTGTCCGGTGGGACCGTGAGACATGGACACCTCGCCGTCCCGACCCGTCCGCACCTACCCGCACGGCGTGCCCTGCTGGGTGGACACCGAGCAGCCCGACGTCGACGCCGCCCTCGCGTTCTACGGCGCCCTCTTCGGGTGGGAGTTCGAGGACCGGCTCCCGCCCGGCGCGGGGGAGCGGTACGTCGTCGCCTCGCTCGGCGGGCAGGACGTCGCGGCCGTCGCGACGGGCCGCGGCGAGCCCGGGTGGATCACGTACGTCGCGGTCGACGACGTGGACGCCTCCGCGCGCGGCGTCCCGGACCTCGGGGGCGAGGTCCTCGACGGCCCGACGACGGTCGGCCCGCCGGGGCGCATGGCGACCGTCCGCGACCCCCAGGGCGCGACGTTCCGGCTGTGGGAGCCCGGCGCGCGGCTGGGCGCGCAGCGCGTCAACGAGCCGGGCACGTGGAACTTCAGCGTGCTGCGCACGCCCGACGTCGCGCGGGCCCTGCACTTCTACGGCCCGCTGCTCGGCTGGGAGGTGAGCCCGGACCTCGGGGCGGGGATGGCGCGCGTCGAGGGCTACGGCGACCACCTCGCGCGGACCGTCAACCCGGAGATCGACGCGAACCAGGCGGGCGCGCCGCCCGGCTTCCGGGACGTCGTGGCGGGCGTCCTGGAGGAGCCCGGACCCGCACGCCACACGGTGACGTTCGCCGTCGCGGACCGGGACGCCGCGGCCGCGGCGGCCGAGCGGGCCGGTGCGGTGGTGCTGTCCTCGGCCGACACGGGGTGGACGCGCGAGGCGGAGGTCCGCGACCCGCAGGGCGCGGTGCTCACGCTCTCGCAGTTCACGCCGCCCGAGGGCTTCTGACGGGACGGTACCCGCCGGGTCGCGGCGGGTGCGGCATCATGACGCCGTGAACGTCGTGACGCGCAGCCCGCACGCCCAGGTCGTCGACCGTCTCCGCGCCGCGGACCTCGAGTACGGGCGCGTCGGCCCGACGGACGAGCGCGGCTGGACCTTCGCCGAGGTCGACACCGAGGACGGCACGTGCGCCGACGAGGCGGACGTCCCCGCGTCGGTCGCCGAGTCCCTCGCGCGGGTCGACGCGCTCGTGCCGGCGCCGTGGGTCGTGCAGCTCGACGCGGGCTCGGACCTGCTGCCCGAGGGCGTGAGCGCGATCCTCGCCGCCCGCCCGGACGCCGTCGCGCCGCCGGTCGTCGTCACGTGGGCCCCCGCACAGCCCGGCTCGAGCACCGACCACACGATGCGCCTCGACGGCGACCCGGGCGCCGTGCTCGCGGCCGTCGGCGCGCTCGTCGGGCTGCGGGACGCGACGACGGCCGCGGACCGGCTGCGCGCGCTCGAGCACCCCGACGACCTCCTCGAGGCGTTCGCGGCGGTCGCGGACCTGCCCGCGACGGACTCGGCGGCGCCCGACGCCGTCGTGCAGCTCGTCCGCGCCGACGCCGCGTTCGTCCGCGCCGCCGTGCGCCGGGCGGGCACCGCGTGGGTGCGCGCGACCGACGAGCGCACCGTCGTCTGGACCGCCGCACGCCCCGAGGCGCCGAGGTTCGGTGCGTCGGACGACGAGGCGCAGGAGGCGTTCCGCTCCGCCCTCTCGGGCGAGCTCCGCGCACGGTCCACGATCGAGCGCGGCCTGCGCGCCGGGGAGGTCGTCGTCAGCCTGGAGCGGACCGGCGGCGGCGTCGCCTGGACGCTCAGCACGCCGGGGCGCCCGTGGGTCTTCGGAAGCTGGAACGACACCTGGACGGACCTCTCGACGTCCGGTCCCGAGGGCGCGTACGAGGCCCTGGTCGAGGCGTTCGGCGCCCCGCGCGACCCGGGCCGGCTGCGCGCCCTGCTCGCCGCGTCGACCTGGCCCGGCGACCCGGTCGCCGACCTCGCCTACCTCCTCGGGCTGCCCGCCGCGCTCGTCGAGGCCGTCGAGGACCCGGCGCGGTTCCGGCACGGCGCCGAGCGCGTCCAGCCCCTCGGCCCGACGGCGCCGCTCACCGCGACCGAGAAGGCGGCCCTCGTCGCCCGCGCGCCCCGGCGCGGTGCGGGGAGCGCGGCGTGGGACGTCGTCCTGCTGGTGCTGGGCCTCGCGCTGCTCGGCCTGGGGGCGGCGATCCTCGCGACGGACGGTGCCGTCGTCGGGTCGGACGGGCCGCCCGCGTGGGACGTCGTCCCGTGGGTCGCGGGCGGCGCCCTCGTCCTCACCGGCTGGGCGCGGGCCGGGTCCGCCCGCGGGGAGCGGCGGCGCTTCCTCGCCGACGCGTGAGCGCCCGTCCCCGGTCGGCTCCGACCGGGGACGGGCGACGTACCGGGCCGCTGCGCGCAGCGGCCCGGTCGATGTCAGGGCCCCGTCAGGCTGCCCGGTCAGCGGCCGTCGAGGTGGTCGACCTCCTCGAGCAGGCGCTCGCGCGTGGCCGTGTCGCGCACGAACTTCTCCACGACCTTCCGCACCGACGCCCACCGCCCGGCCTCGGCCGCGTCGAGCGCCTTCGTCAGCTGGCCGGGCGGGAGGTCGAGCGCCGCGAGGCGCGAGCGCAGGCCCTCCGGCGTGACGGTCACGACGACGGTCGCCTCCGCGGTCGCCTCGCCGCCCGCGCCCCGCGCGGTCGCGGTCACCGTGTGCTCGCCGAGCGCGAGGTCCGCGGCCGGGACGACCGCCCCGTTGTCCACGGGCTCGCCGTCGAGCGTCACGACCACCTCGTCCGCGTCCGTCGTGCTCGCCGCGACGACGAGCGTGCCGCCCCGCTCGACCTCGGTGCCCTCCGCGGGGCTGACGATCGTGACCGTCGGCGCGCCGGGCGCGGGCGCCTCCTGCTCGCGCGCCTGCTTCCACCCGACGAACGCCCCCGCGCGGTCGGTGATGATGCCGTCGACCCCGATCTCGGTGAGGCGCGCCCAGTCGGCGGCGGAGTTCACCGTGTACGGCATGACGGCGACGCCCGCCGCGTTGAGGTCGGCGACGACGCCCGGACGCGCGAGCAGCGCGCTCGCCGACGGGTTGTACATGACCGCGCCGAGGTCCTGCGCCACGGCGACGGGGTCGGCGTCGAGCGCGCCGCGGAGCAGCCCGCGCGGGATCTGCGGGGCGTGCTCGCGCGCGGCGCGCAGGGCGTCGACGTCGAACGACTGGAGCACCACGCGGTCCTCGAGCCCGGCCTCGACGACCATGTCGACGACGCGCTCGACCTCCGCGGACGTCTCGGGCCCCTTGATCTCCAGGAGCAGGGTCGACGACCCGGTCTCCAGCAGGTCGAGCAGCTCCGCGAACGACGGCAGCCGCTGCCCGGCGAACGCGGGCGAGAACCAGGACCCGGCGTCGAGCGCGGTGACCTGCTCGCCCGCCAGGACGGCGACGTCGCCCGTGCCGTCGGTCGTGCGGTCGACCGTCTGGTCGTGCAGCACGACGGGGACGCCGTCGGCCGTGGTGTGCACGTCGACCTCGACGTACTCCGCCCCCGTGCGCATCCCGGCCGCGACGGCGGCGAGCGTGTTCTCGGGAGCCACCGAGGAGTAGCCGCGGTGCGCGACGGTGACGGGCAGCTCGCCGTCGCCGCCGACGTACGACGCGGGCTCGATCTCCGTGACGGTCACGTCGTCGACGCTCACGGTCGCCCCGGCGGTGACGAAGCCGAGCGCGCCGTCGCGTGACCGGTCGATCCGCCCCTCCAGCACGGTCCGCCCGTCGAGCGCGTACGTGACGGCCGCGCCCTGCACCTCGACGGACAGGTGCACGTCGCGCCCGGTCGCGGCGTCGGTCGGCGCCGAGCCGGTGTACGGGACGTTCCAGGCGTCCGCGGCGGTGCGCTGGGCGATCTCGACACCGTTGGGCGCCGTCGTCGTGCTGCGCAGGACCGCCTGCCACCACGGGGTCGTGCCGTCGGGCGCGACGTCGAGGATCGCGCCCGCCCAGCGCGACGCGTTGTCCACGCTCTCGAACCGGAGCGTCGCGTCGAGCCGGTAGTTCTCCGCGGAGCGGCCGAACACGATCCGCGCGGGCGACGACCCGTCGGGTGCGTCGCCGACGAGTCGGCCGTCGCGCACCTGCCAGTCGCCGAGCACGGCCGTCCAGCCCTCGGGGAGGTCGTCGCCGTCGAACGACTCGGCGAGCAGCACGTCGCCGGGTGCGGCGGCGGCCGGGGCCGCGAACGGCACGGTCGCGGTCGTGGCCGTGGCGGCGACGAGGGTCGTCGCGAGCAGGGTCCCCGCCAGTGCGGCGGCGGTGCCGCGCACGGCGCGGCGTCGGGTGGTCGTCATCGGGTCCTCCGAGCGTCGGGTCGGTTGCGCCGGCGACCCTAGGAACGCGGCGTTGCGCTCCGGTGGACGCCGGGCGACGCCCCGGGGACGGTCAGGTGTCGGGACGCCGCCGCCCCCTCGGCATCCCCCCGAGCCTCACCCGGGCGGCTCCGTCGCGCCCGTCAGGAGCCGTGCGACGTCGGACCCTGCGGCGAGCAGCGCGACGGTGCGGCGCGCGATCGCGTCGAGCCGGGCGTCGAGGGCCGCGAGGGTCGGGGCGACGTCGTCGAGCCGGCGCAGCGCCGCGATCGTCTCGCGGACCGCCGGGACCGGGTAGCCGGCCGACCGCAGCGCCGCGGTGATGCGCGCCTCCCGGACGGCGGCGGGCGGGTAGGCGCGCGCGCCGTGGGTCCCGGCGCGCGTCGCGACGCGCTCGGGGGCGACGAGCCCCTCGCGCTCCCAGTGGCGCAGCGTCGAGGCTCGCACGCCGAGCGCCGCGGCGAGCCCGGTGATGGTGAGGACGTCGTCCTCGTCGCCGTCCGCGCCCGCGGGCACGTTCGCGGACGGGCCGCCCTCGTCGGGTCCGGTCTCGCCGGGTCCGGTCTCGCCGGTGGGCCCGCCCTCCGCGCGGATCGCGAGCAGAGCGCGGCGGGCGACGAGCGCCTCGTCCCGCTCACGCGCGAGCGTCACGTGCAGCGCCCCCACGCGCGCTGCGGCGTCGGGCAGGGGGAGCGTGCGGACCTCGCGCAGCACCGCGCGCGCGACGACCGGGCCGACCGCCGTCGCCAGCCCCCGGTACGCACGCAGCGCCAGCACGTGCTCGTCGCCGAACGTGCGGTAGCCGTTCGGCGACCGGCCCGCGGGCGGCAGGACGCCGAGCGCCTCGAGGTCGCGCACCTGCTGGACGGACCAGCCGGTCGCGCGCGCGACGTCGGACGTGCGCAGCACCCGGGGCGTGTCGGGACCGCCGCCCGACCCCCGCGCTCGTGCACCCACGTCGCCCAACCCTCCGGAAGCACGTCAACCTCACACTGGAACCATGAGTATGGAGCAGATCCTCGCCACGGTCCGGTCGCTCGACGGCGCCCTCGTGCTCTCCCCGGGGCCGGGCAGCGCGTTCCCCGAGCTCGCGTGGGGCGACCACTTCTTCTACCACGCCCCCGACGGCGTCGTCCCGCCCGGGCAGCCGTACGGCACCGTCGTCACGAAGGACTACCCCGACGACACCGCGTCGCGCCTCGGCGTGGAAGGACGCTGGAGGGTCAACGTGCACGTCGGGCGCGCCCGGTTCCGCACGCTCCTCGGCGCCGACCCGCGCGACGGCGCGGCGTCGGAGGTGGCGGAGACCGACGTCGTCGTGCCGCACCCGGTCTACGGCGCGCTCGGCTGGGTGGCGGTCGTGGTGCCGGGCGAGCGCACGACCGCGCTCGTCCTCGACCTGCTGCGCGCGGCCCACGACGACGCCCGCGCCCGCACCGCCCGCCGCACCACCCGGTAGCGGAGACCTCCGGCGGCCCGCCGTCGACGACGGGGTTGATCCCCGCCGAGCACGGGGTTGGCGGCGTCCTTCGCCGGCAGAGCGACCACAACCCCGTGTTCGGCGGAGGTCTCTGCCGTGGGGGATCGGGCCGGGTGGCGGTCAGGCGGGGAGCGGGGTGCTCGGGCGAGCGGGGATGGGGGCGGGGCGGGCGGCGACGTGGCCGTGGCCGGCGACGTCGACCCCGACCGCGAGGAGGCGGGGGACGCCGTCGGTCACCTCGACGGTCGAGACGGACGCGTTGGGCAGCGCGACGAGGCCGGTGGGGGCGAGCGTCGCGAGCCACGCGCCGAGGGTGAGGCCGTGCCCGACGACGAGCACGTGCCGGTCCCGCGTCGCGCCCGGGCGGGACGCGTCGTCGTGCGCGGCGACGACGCGCGTGAACACCGCGCGCACGCGCGCCATGAAGTCCCGGCCCGGCTCGCCGCCGCCGACGCCCGGGTGGGTGCCCGCGAGCATGCGGGGCACGAGCTCGGCCCACGGCTCGACGGCGTCGAGCTGCGACTCCGGCCGTCGCTCGTAGGAGCCGAACGACAGCTCGCGCAGGTCGGGGTCGACCGTGAGCGGGAGGTCGGGGTGGTGCCGCAGGATCTCCATCGCCGTGAGGACCGCGCGGCCCTGCGGCGAGGAGTACGCGGCCGCGAAGTCGTGCCGCGCGAGGTGCTGCGCCGTGACGCGCACGCCCGCGCGTCCCGTGCGGGTGAGGGGGGAGTCGCACGCCCCCTGCAGGTGGCGTCGTGCGTTGAGGTAGGTCTGCCCGTGGCGTACGAGCGTGATCGTCAGGGTCATCGTCGCTGTGCCCTCTCCGGTGCGGCCCGGTCTGCTGGTCACGGCCGACGCTAGGGGAGCGGGGTGTCGGGACGACGACCGCCGGGTGACGCCGGGGTGGCGGGTGCCGGAACGCCGTCCCTCAGGAGCGCGCGGTGACCTCGTCGCGGTGCCGGGCGTCGTCGGGCCCGGGAGCGTCGTCGGCGTCGCGCGGACCCGTCTGCTCGGCGTCGGGCGCCCCCGCCTCCTCGGCGGCGCGGGCCTCCGGCTGCTCGGGCACGCGCTCCGCGGGCTGCTCGGGAGCGACGGGCGCGGGCCACGGCTCGTCGGCGACGGCCGACCCCGCGTGCGGTCGCGCGCCCGCGTGCCGGTGCACGACCACCGCGAGCGGCGCCACGAGCACCCCGCACACCATCCCCCAGGAGAGGCCCGCCTCGAGCACGGGGAGGGTGCGGCCGGCGTCGGGCAGCACGCCGCCCGCGGCGAGCGTGGAGGCGACGACGGGCACCGCCGCGGCGAGGGCCGCACCTCCGGCGCACGCGAGCCACACCCCGAGCAGCAGCGCCGCGCGGCCCTCGACCGGCGGCAGGCGTCGCGCGGCGAGCGCCGTGAGCAGCCCGACCGCGAGCCCGACGCCGACGGGCAGCAGCAGGTGCACGGGGTCGGCGAGGAGCGCCGCGCGGTCGACGGCGATCCGGGCGGAGGGCAGCAGCACGACGTCGCGCGCCACGCCCCACGGCGACTGCGGGTCCGCGGCGCCGGGGAGCGTCGTGCGCCCGACGCCCGCGGCCGCCCACAGCACGCCCGTCGCCGTGCCCGCGGCGAGCGCGGCGGGCCACGCTCGCACGCGCGTCGGCGTCCGGGTGTGCCGGGTGCCGGCGGGGTCGTCGTGGCGGTCGGTGAGGGCGCGCGCGACGGCGACCGTCACGGCCACGAGCGGGCCGTTGACGAACCCCCACCAGCCGCCGAGCGCGGTCGCGACGAACCGGGTGATCGTGTCCGCGCGCCAGGCGAGCGTGACGCCCGCGAACCAGGCCGCCGTCGCGGCGAGCGCGGACGCGAGCACGGCCGCGCCCCACACGGCGAGGAACGCGGCCCAGCGGCCCTCGCCCGCGGGCAGGCGCCGCAGCACGAGGTGCGTGCCGAGCGCGACGAGCCCGCCCGCGAGGGCGGCCGTGAGCACGGTGCTGCCCGACACCTGCTGACCGCCCGTGACGACGCCGGTCGGGTGGGGCAGCAGCGTCCGGACGAGCCCGGCGGGCAGGGCGTGCGCCGCCCCGGCGAGCCAGTCCGCGACCCGCCCGGTGACGACCCAGAGCACCGCGGTGAGCGTCCCCGCGGCGACGACGGCGGGCACGGTCCTCGATGACGGCATCCTGCGAGGGTAGTGGCAACGCGGGGCCGCGCGGACCGCTCAGTTCCGGCGACGGGCGCCGTCTCTACGCACGGGACCTGCCGCGACGCGCGGCGGGACGACGACACGGAGGACGTCATGAGCGAGACCACGACCCGCACCATGAGCCGCACCCTGGACGTGCCGGGAGCCGTCCTGGCCTACGACGTCCGGACCCCCGCGGCGCCGGGCGACCTGCCGCCGCTCGTCGTCATGGGCTCGCCCATGGCGGCGTCGGGGTTCGGGCAGCTCGTGGACCTGATCGACGACCGGGTGGTCGTCACGTACGACCCGCGCGGCACGGAGCGCAGCACGCTCGCCGCCGACGGCGAGGTGTCGGTCGAGCGGCACGCGGACGACCTGCACGAGGTCGTGGCCGCCCTCGGGCTGGGGCCGGTGGACGTGTTCGGGTCGAGCGGGGGCGGCGTCGTCGGGCTCTCGTGGATCGAGCGGCACCCGGAGGACGTGCGGACGTTCGTCGCGCACGAGCCGCCCATCACGCCGCTGCTGGAGGACACCGAGACCGCGACGGCGGTGCAGGCGGACATCGTGGAGACGTACCGCCGCGAGGGCTTCGGGCCTGCGATGGCGAAGTTCGTCGCGCTCGTCAGCCACGTGGGGCCGCTGCCCGCGGACTACCTCGACCGCCCGGCGCCCGACCCGGCGATGTTCGGCTTCCCGACGGAGGACGACGGGTCGCGCGACGACCTGCTCCTCGGCCGGAACCTGGCCACCATGCCGTCGTGGGCGCCCGACGGCGACGCCCTGCGCGCGGCGACGACCCGCATCGTCCCGGCCGTGAGCGCCGCCGGGGAGGGCACGCTCGCGTGGCGGGGCGGCGCGGCCCTCGCCGCCCTCCTGGGCGTCGAGCCGGTGACGTTCCCGGGCGACCACGGCGGCTTCATGGTCAACGAGTGGTCGCCCGCGAACGACCCGGCCGCGTTCGCGACGACCCTGCGCGAGGCGCTCGCGGGCTGACGGCGCGTCCCGGACGCGCCCCCGCGTCTCAGCGGACGGCGGCGAGGGCGAGGCAGCCCAGGCCGAGGACGACGTCGAAGTACAGGCACGCCTCCGCCATCGGCCGGGGGACGACCTCGCCGCGCCGGTGGTGGACGACGTCCCACGCGGCGTGGCCGGCCAGGGTCAGCCCTGCCACGACGAGACCGATGCCCGGGTCGACGGCGAGCGCCACCACAGCGAGGGACCCGTAGCCGAGGAGTGCGGCCGCCTGGGGGAGCGTCGGTCGTGCTGCGCCGCGCGCGACGCCGATCCCGAGCAGCACGAGCGCGGTGAGCCCGATGCCGGCCCACCAGGGGATGCCCGCCACCTCGCTCGCGACCACGACGAGCGAGGCGCCGAGGACGCTCACCCAGGCGACCCAGGGGCGTCCGAGCGCTGCTGCGGCCACGTAGCAGAGCGCGGCCGCGCTCACGCCGATCGCCAGGGTGGTGCGGTCGGCCACGCCGATCGCGAGCAGCAGGACGGCGACGCCGAGGCCGAGCGCGGCGGGCCAGCGGGCCGCGACGGCCCGGGCGGCGCTCGTCCCGCTGCTCGTCCCCGTGCTCGTCCCGGTGCTCGTCCTGCGCGCGGTTCCGGAGCGCGGTCCGGTGGTCTGCGGGGCGGTGCGTGGAGTGCTCATGACGTCCTCGTCTCTCGTGGCGGTCGCGGTCGGGCGACCGCGCTCTTTTTGGGAGGACCAGCCTCACCCTGGGGCCGCGGTACTCCCCGGGGGTATCGTGGACGGTGTCCGGATCCGTGGACCGGACGTCGGGAACCCGGGGGTGACGGCTCATGGCGGAGCGGTTGGTGGCGGTCGTCGGCTACGCCGGCGCGGAGCTCCTGGACATCGCGTGCGTGACCTCGACGCTCGTCCTCGCGAACCGTGTGGGCGCTGCACCGCCCTACCGGGTGGTGCTGCTGACCCCGGGCGGGCGACCCGTCGCGTGCGACTCGGGCCTCACGCTCGCGAGCCACGGCTCCCTCCAGCGGTGGGTCGAGCCGGTCGACACGGTCGTCGTGACCGGAGGGCTCGGCCACGAGGAGGCCGGTGCCGACCCGCTCGTCGTCGCGCACGTGCGCCGGGTGGCCGCCCTGAGCCGCAGGGTCGCGTCGGTCTGCACGGGCGCGACCGTCCTCGCGGCGACGGGTCTCCTCGACGGGCGTCGTGCCACCACGCACTGGCGCTACGCCGACCGGCTCGCGCAGGAGTACCCCGCCGTCCGCGTCGACCCGGCGCCCATCTACGTGCGCGACGACAACGTCTACACGTCGGCGGGCGTGACGAGCGCGCTCGACCTCACGCTCGCGCTGGTCGAGGAGGACAACGGTCCGGAGCTCGCCCGCAGGGTGGCCCGCGCGCTCGTGACGTACCTCCAGCGTCCGGGGAACCAGGCCCAGATGAGCGTCTTCACGGCGGCCCCTCAGGTGCGGGACGCATGCGTCCGGGCCGTGGTCGACCTCGTCGCCGCGCGGCTCGACGGAGACCTCTCGCTCCCCGCCCTCGCCGCCCACGCGGGCGTGAGCCAGCGGCAGCTCACGCGCCTGTTCGTCCGGCACCTCGGCCGCACGCCGGCGCGGTACGTCCGGCGAGCCCGGACCGAGGCGGCGGCCCATCTGCTCGCGTCGACCGACCACCCGGTCACCACCGTCGCCCGCGAGTGCGGCCTGAGGTCCGCGGAGGCGCTGCGGCAGGCGTTCGCCGCGGAGTACGGCCTCGCGCCCTCGCAGTACCGGGCCGCGCACCGGCGTGCCGGGCGCCTCGTCCCGCCGGGCGGGACCGGTCCGGGAGCCGCCGGGCTCCGCGGCGCGCAGGAGCGGCTGCCGACGTAGCGGACCTCCGCGTACGGCCCACCGGGCCCGTCGCGGGGACGTCCACCTACGGGGCGGCGAAGAGCGGTGCGCGCCCCGGCGGCTGCGCGGGCGGCGGGTCCTGGATCCCGGCGAGCAGCGGTCGCTCGAGGACCGGGTGCTCGGGCGTGAGCTCGAAGGGCTCGTCGTCGTGCACGACCCGCAGCCGCTCGCCGGACTCGAGGCGGTACGTGACGCCGTCGGGCCGGACCTCGACGCGCGCCCGGGCGTCGCCGTGGTGGACGGCGAGCGCGAGCCGCGTGAGCCGGGACGGGAGCCGGGGGGCGAGGCGGAGCCCGTCGTCGTCGTGCCGCAGCCCCACGATGCCCGTGACGACGGCGGTCCAGGCGCCCGCGAGCGACGCGACGTGCAGCCCGCCGTCGGTCGAGCCGCGCAGGTCGCACAGGTCGAGGAGCGCGCACTCGCGCGCGTAGTCGTACGCGAGGTCGACGTAGCCGATCTCCGCGGCGACGACCGCCTGCACGGGCGCCGAGAGCGACGAGTCGCGGACGGTCAGCGGCTCGTAGTAGTCGAAGTCGCGGCGGCGCTGCTCGGGCGTGAACTCCTCGGGCGCGGCGTGCAGGGCGAGCACGAGGTCGGCCTGCTTGACGACCTGCCGCCGGTACAGCTCGACGTAGTGCACGTGGTCGTCGAGCGGGAACCGCGCGGTGCCCCGCGACTCGAAGTCCCAGGGGGCGTGCCGCGTGAAGTCCTGCGACTGCTCCGTCACGCCGAGCTGCGCGTTGTACGGGACGACCATCCGGTCCGCCGCGCGCCGCCACTCCGCGCGCTCGTCCGGGGTCACGTCCAGCCGCGCCGCCTGCTCCGGGAACCGCTCGCACAGCTCGTCGGCCGCGCGCAGGTTCTTGCGCGCCATGAGGTTCGTGTACGTGTTGTTGTCCACGACGGCGGTGTACTCGTCGGGCCCGGTCACGCCGTCGATGCGGAAGCCGGCGGCGGTGTGGTGGCCGCGCCCGGCCCACAGCCGCGCGGTCTGCACCACGAGGTCGACGACGACGTCCCGGGCGAGCTCGTCGTCGTGCGTGGCGGCGACGTGCCGCACGGCGGCGAGCGCGACGGCCGACGAGACGTGGAACGCGGCGGTGCTCGCGGGCCAGTAGCCCGACGACTCGCGGCCGCTGATCGTGCGCCACGGGAACGCCGCGCCGGGCAGGCCGAGCTCGGCGGCCCGCTCGCACGCGTGGGGGAGGGTGGTGTGCCGCCAGCGCAGGTGCGCGGCCGCGGCGTCGGGCAGCACGTGGTCCAGCACGGGGAGTACGAACGTGTCCGAGTCCCAGAAGGCGTGGCCCGCGTAGCCGGTGCCCGTGAGGCCCTTCGCCCGCACGCCCACGCCCTCGACCCGCGCCGACGCCTGGACCACCTGGAACAGGCTGTGCCGCAGGGCCTGCTGCATCTCGTCGTCGCCGTCGAGCTCGACGTCGCCCCGGTCCCAGACCGCGGCGAGGGCGTCGGCCTGCTCGCGCTCGAGCGCGTCCCAGCCCGCGTCGACGGCCGCGGCGAGCACGGTGTGTGCGTGCGCGGGGAGCGCGTCGGCGTCGGCGCCGCCCGCGTAGGCGGCGAGGACGACGACCTCCAGCCACTCGTCGGCGCGCAGGTCCACGGTGAGGACGGCGGCGCCGCCGCGGTGGTGCCAGCGCGGGCGGACGCCGTCCGCGGCGTCGACGAGGTGCGCGGTCTCGGCCGCGACGCCGCGCTCCGAGCGCACGGTGCGCTGGCGCACCGACGACCCCTCGGCGTCGTGCCGGCACGAGACGGTGACCAGCCCGGGTGCCTCGCGGCCGGGGTCCTGCCCGCCGTGCCCGCAGCCGGGCACCGGACGCAGGGTGACGGTGACGTCGTCGTGCGCGTGCACGCGCCAGCGCGACGCGACGACCTCGCGGCGCGAGAGCGGCACGAGCCGCTCGTTGTGCAGCGTGACGGTCCCGCCCGACGGCGCGGTCCAGCGCAGCTCGCGCCGCAGCACGCCCCGGCGCAGGTCGAGCACGCGCTCGTGCGCCTCGACCGTGCCGTCGGGTCCGGCGGGGTCGGCGGTCCGGACGTCGACCGGCTCCCCGTCCACGGACCAGCCGACCCGCCACGCGTCGACGACCGGCACGAGGCGCTCCTCGACCTCGGGGTAGGCGTACGCGCGCTCCGCGTAGGTCTGCTCGAACTCCTCGTGGACGGAGGCGACGAGGGTCGAGGGGTCGTCGTCGGGGTCCGCCTCGTCGAGCGTTCCGCGGACGCCGACGTACCCGTTGGCGAGGGACAGGAGGGACGCGGCCGTGGCCGGGTCGTCGACGTCGAGGGCCGACTCCCGGACGGACCACGCGGGGAGGTCGTGGGTCACGCGGTCACTCCACCACGACGCCGTGTCGCACACCCGTCCGGGGCGTGCTCGAGCCCCGTCCAGGGCCGCTCCGGAGACAAGTGTCGATCGGCCGTGGACTTTTGCTTGTTGTCGACACAACTTTCGCCTACCTGTTGACATCCATGCACTGACTGCGGTGTCATGAACCTCGTTGCCCCTGGAACCGACCAGGGGGCCGGACGTCGGCGCAGGGGAGCCCGTCGTCCGGACCGAGAGCCGGACGGTACGCACCGACGCGTACCCCGGCGGGGCCACGACGGCCCTGGACCTCGCCCCACGGCCGGTCTCCCACCGGCCCGGGTCGAGCCCCGCACGACCGAGCAACCTCTCGACCCTCTGCGACCGCGGGACACCCCCGCACCACCCAGTCCTGCTGCTCAGAGTCCCCCCGCACCACCTCGGGGAGCCTCCGCGCGCCCGAGCGCGCCGGCACGCGGGGCGGCGACCGCCGTCCCGCCGGTCCGGCGCGCCACGGACCGCCCGGACGACCCCGTACGCCCGGAAGGAGTCCCCCATGCCCGACCCGACGACCGAGACGGCGCCGAGGCCGCTCTCGAGGCGGGCCCTGCTCGCCGGGGCCGGCGTCGTCGCTGCCAGCCCCGCCGCCGCACTCCTGCTCGGAGCCGGCGGCAGCGTCGCCGCGGCGCCCCCCGCCGCCGCCGCGACGACCGTCACCGCAGCCACCGGCGTCCGCAAGATCACCATGTACGCCGAGCGCATCTCCGACACCCTCGTCGGCTACGGGCTCGAGCGCGGCAAGGCGACCGTCCCCGGGCCCATCCTCGAGATGTGGGAGGGCGAGACCCTCGAGATCACGCTCGTCAACACGACGGACAAGCGCCTGTCGATCCACCCGCACGGCGTGAACTACGACGTCAACAGCGACGGCAGCACGTTCAACAACTCGTTCAACGAGCCGGGCGAGACGCGGACGTACACGTGGTCGACGGTCAAGATGGCGCGCGACCGCGGCATCTGGATGCCCGGCAGCGCGGGGTACTGGCACTACCACGACCACGCGTGGGGCGAGCACGGCACGCAGGGCCTCGCGGCGGGCCTCTACGGCGCGCTCGTCGTGCGCCGGGTCGGCGACGTGCTGCCGCAGAAGCAGTTCACGATGGTCTTCAACGACATGACCATCAACAACAAGGTCGCGCCGGACACGCCGATGTTCGAGGCGAAGCTCGGCGAGCGCGTCGAGTTCATCTGCATCGGGCACGGCAACCAGCTCCACACCTTCCACCTCCACGCGCACCGCTGGGCGAACAACCGCACCGGCCTGCTCGCGGACCAGTACGACCCGAGCCAGGTCGTCGACAACCGGGACCTCAACCCGGGCGACGCGTTCGGGTTCCAGGTCGTCGCCGGGCTCGGCGTCGGACCCGGTGCGTGGATGTACCACTGCCACGTCCAGTTCCACTCCGACGGCGGCATGGCGGGCATCTTCCTCGTGCGCAACGCCGACGGCTCGATGCCGCCGGGCGCCCAGGAGTCGATCGACCGCTTCCAGGGTCACGGCAGCCACACCATGTCGGCCCCGTCCGGGGCCGCGCCGTCCGGCGCCGCCGCGACGACCAGCGCCCCGGCCACCGCCCCCGGCGGTCCGGCCGCCGGTGGCTCCGGGCCGGCCGTCGTCGACCTCACGGGCCACGCCGGCCACTGACCGTCCGCCGGTGAGGTGGGGCGGGCCGTCGGCCCGTCCCGCACCCGGCAGGACCCGCTCCCGGCCCGTCCGGGGGCGTCGCACCGATGACGAAGGAGTTGGAGAGTGCTTTCCAGACGATCGACACCCCCCACGAGGGGGCGCTCCCGACCGGGGGCACTACGGGCCCTGACCGTCGGCCTGACGGGCGTCGCGCTCGTCGCGAGCGCCGCCGTCCTCCCGGCGGCGGCCCAGACCGGCGCCACCGCACCGACCACCGCGGTCAGCGCGGGCGGGTCCCTCGCGGCGGGGTCCGTCGCCGCCGCGCCGGCCGCCGCAGCCGCGCCCGTGCGCGTGCTCGTGTTCCACGGCGCGCCCGACGAGCAGACCGACCCCGTCGTCGACGCGACGGCGGCGCTCACCGAGATCGGGGCCGCCAACGGCTTCGAGGTCGAGGCGACGTCCGACCCGGAGATGATCAGCGCGGCGACGCTCGGCGAGTACCGCGGCGTCGTCATGCTCTCCGCGGAGGGCATCGAGCTGAGCGGCGAGCAGGAGGCCGCCCTCCAGGCGTACATCAACGGCGGCGGCGGCTTCCTCGGCGTGCGCGACGCCGCGCGCTCGCAGGAGGCCTCGAAGTGGTTCGAGGGCCTCGTCGGCGCCCGGATCAAGGGCGCCACGATGACGGCGGAGAAGGTCGCCGAGGCGACCGGCACCGGCCGCAGCCCGGCCGCCGAGACGCCGGCCAAGGCCGTGGACGGCGACCCCAACACCAAGTGGCTGACGTTCGCCCGCACGGGCCAGCTCACGCTGCGCATGGAGCAGCCCGTCGCGGTGGTGAAGTACGGCATCACGTCGGCGAACGACTCCGCGGGCCGCGACCCGAAGAACTGGAAGCTCCAGGGCTCGACCGACGGACAGACGTGGGTCGACCTCGACACGCGCGCCGACGAGGACTTCCCGCAGCGCTTCCAGCCGCGCACGTTCGACGTCGCGAACGAGACCGCGTACGGCTGGTACCGGCTGGACGTCACCGCGAACTCCGGCGACGCCGAGATCCAGCTCGCGGAGCTCTCGATCTTCGGCCCCGACTCCGTCGAGCAGCCCGACCCGGAGATCCCGCTCGAGGAGCGCACGGTCGACCTGGTCGACCGCCAGCACCCCGCGACGGCGGACCTCCCGCTCACGTGGGACCGCGAGGACCGGTGGCTCGACTGGGCCGACGACCCGACCGGTGACGTGCACACGGTCGCGACGCTCGAGCCCGGCCCCGACGCCGGCCCGACGACCAACCCGTTCCAGCCCGTCTCGTGGTGCCGCGACTACGACGGCGGCCGGTCGTTCTTCACCGGCATGGGCGGCACGCCCGAGAGCTGGGCGGACGCGACGTTCCGCGAGCACCTGCTCGGTGCGCTCCAGTGGACGACGGGCGTGGTGCGCGGCGACTGCCAGGCGACCATCGCATCGAACTACAAGGCCGAGCGCCTGTCCCAGGTGAACACGGCCGGCACGCTCGACCAGAACGGCGAGCAGCACGGCCTGACGATCGCGCCCGACGGCACGGTCTTCTACATCGGCCGCGGCGCCTGCCCGACCGGCCCGATCGTCCCGTGGAGCGACCCGAACGTGGGCCTCGGCTGCGGCACGATCCACCAGTGGGACCCGGAGACGGGTGAGGCGAAGCTGCTCACGACCCTCGACGTCATGGGCAACCGCGGCAGCGGCGACGAGCTCGTGAAGAACGAGGAGGGGCTGCTCGGCATCGTGCCCGACCCCGACTTCGCGACCAACCACTGGCTCTACGTGTACTGGATGCCGCACGAGAACATCGACCGCGAGCGTCGCGTCGGCTACCGGACCGTCTCGCGGTTCACCTACGACCCCGAGACGCCGACGATCGACCAGAGCACGCGCGTCGACCTGCTCGAGTGGGAGACGCAGATCCACAGCTGCTGCCACGCGGGCGGCGGCATGGCGTTCGACAGCGAGGGCAACCTCTACATCGGCTCGGGCGACAACAACTCGTCTGGCGGGTCGAACGGGTACTCCGGCAACAACTGGACGCAGGAGTTCGCGGGCATCAGCTTCCAGGACGCGCGCCGCACGTCGGGCAACACGAACGACCTCAACGGCAAGATCCTGCGGATCCACCCCGAGGACGACGGCACGTACACGATCCCCGACGACAACCTGTTCCCGGTGGGCGAGTACCCCGCGGACAAGACGCGCCCGGAGATCTACGTCATGGGCGTGCGCAACATCTCGCGCCTCCAGATCGACCCCGACACCGACTGGCTGACGGCGGCCTGGGTGGGCCCGGACGCCGGCAGCCCGAGCCCCGAGCTCGGCCCGGCGAAGTACGAGACCGCGACGATCATCACGTCCGCGGGCAACCAGGGCTGGCCCTACTGCATGGGCAACAAGCAGCCGTACCGCGACCGGAGCAACGAGGACGCGAGCGTCCTCACCGGCTGGTACGACTGCGACAACCCGAAGAACACGTCGCCCCGCAACACGGGCCTCGTGGACCTCCCGCCGGTACGGAACAACATGATCTGGTACTCGCCCTCGGGCGGCGGGCCGGTCTTCCCGGACCGCGGCAACGGCATCCCGACGTACGAGGACGACGAGGCGACCTACACCATCCCGTGGCTGCGGGGCGGCGGCCAGGCCGTCATGTCCGGTCCGACGTACCGCCAGTCGCAGGTCGACCCCGAGTCCGACGTCGCGTGGCCGTCGTACTGGGAGGGCAAGTGGTTCATCGGCGACCAGTCGAACTCGAACAACCGCGTCGCGGTGACGGTCGACCCGGAGAACCTGGACGCCCCCGTGTTCATGGAGGACCTCCGCCAGATCATCCCGGGCGGTCGTGGTGACGGGCTGCTCCAGAGCTGGATGGACGCGAAGTTCGGTCCGGACGGCGCGCTGTACCTGGTCGACTACGCGGGCGGCTTCTTCAGCCTCGACCCGAACCAGAAGCTCATGCGGATCACGTACCAGGGCGGGGCCCCGACCCCGGCCCCGGCCGCGTCCGCGACGAGCATCCAGGGCGACCCGCTCACGGTGCAGTTCACGGGTGCGCGGTCCGGCGGCGTCTCCTACCTGTGGGAGTTCGGCGACGGCAAGACCTCGCGCCAGGCCAACCCGAAGCACAAGTACCCCCGCATCGGGACCTACGAGGCCAAGCTCACCGTCACGTACGCGGACGGCTCGACGGCCACCGTCACGACCGACGGCTCGCCGTCGTGCACCCTGCCCGACGAGCGCGAGACCGTGTTCTTCGGCGACGTCGACTCCACGGTCGAGAACCTCGACCTCGGCGCCTGCACGATGAACGACCTGTTCCAGGACGAGAAGGAGTGGCGCACCCACGCCCGGTTCCTGGCGCACGTCGAGTCGGTCGCGAAGAGCCTGTACGACGACAGCCGCATCGACGAGCGCGAGCGTGCTCGCCTCGTCGACGCCGCGGCGCGGTCCCAGATCGGCGTGGACCCGGGCGGGTACCGCACGATCTTCGACGGCACGCAGGAGTCGCTGTACGACTGGTTCCAGGCACCGAGCGGCAAGTTCACGCTCGAGCCGGGCGGTTCGCTGAAGTCGAGCGGCGGTCTCGGGATGCTCTGGTACGCGGGCGAGGAGCTCGGGGACTTCTCCGTGAAGCTCCTGTACCGCGACGTCTCCGCGGGTGACCACCACGCCAACACGGGCGTGTTCACCCGGTTCCCGAACCCGAACGACCCGGGCGACGTGCCGTGCGCGGCCAACCAGTCGCCCGCGTGGGTCGCGATCTCGTGCGGTCACGAGATCCAGATCTACGACGGTCCGACGGGCGAGCCGCAGAAGACCGGCTCGGTCTACAACTTCGACCCGCTCGGCCTGAACACCGGCGGCGAGAAGCCGAAGGGCGAGTGGAACGAGTACGAGATCCGGGTGGTCGGCCAGCAGTACACGATCATCCGCAACGGCGTCGTCATCAACGAGTGGGAGAACACCCCGGGACAGCAGTCGTCCCGTGCCGGTGACCCGCCGACCGACCTGCGCCAGTTCGACAGCGGGTTCATCGGGCTCCAGAACCACGGGAACGCGGACCTCATCGAGTTCCGCGACATCCGGGTCGCGGACCTGTAGCACCGCCGGGCGGGGGCGGCCGGCCAGGCCGTCCCCGCCCGTACCCGCAGTCCGACCGAGCCCCCAGAACCACCCCCAGAACCTTCCCGAGACACCCCCCGAGGAGTGCACCCTCATGGAACGACGTACCAGTCCCGGCGGCGTCCGCCGCCGCGGCGCGCGGCGGTTCCTCGCCGCCACGGTCGCCGGGCTCACCGCGACGACGGTCCTCACCGTCGCCCCGGCGTCCGCGTCCCCCGCAGGGACGGCAGCGCCGTCGTCCGTCTTCTCCGTCGCCGACGCCACCGTCGCGGCCGAGCAGGTCCTCACGTGGACCGCGGACAACAGCGTGACCGACTACAAGGCCTTCCCCGCCACGGCCGAGGCGGGCCCCGCCACGATCGTGTTCGAGAACAGCATGGCGACCGGCAGCACGTTCGGCATGAGCCACACGCTCACGTTCGACACGTCGTCGCCCGGCTACAACCACGACGTGAACCTCAACATCCTCGCGAGCCCGTTCGACGCGAACGGCGGGCGGCACGAGGCCCAGGTCACCTTCACCCCGGGCAAGTACCGCTACTTCTGCGCGATCCCCGGGCACGGCGAGATGTGGGGCGAGCTCGTCGTCACCGACGGCGGCACCGGCGGCGAGGACACCACGGCCCCGTCCGTGACCGCGCTCGTCACCGGCGAGCAGGACGGCGACGGCGCCTACGTGGGCGGCGCGACCGTGACGCTCGACGCGACCGACGACGACTCCGGCGTGGCCGGGGTCGAGTACGACCTCGACGGCGCGGGCTGGCAGGCCTACACGGAGCCGTTCGTCGTCGACGCCGTCGGCGCGCACACACTCCAGTTCCGCGCGACCGACGCCGCGGGCAACACGTCCGAGGCGCAGACCGCGACCTTCACCGTCGTCGAGGGCGACGTCGAGGAGGACACGACCGCCCCGGTCGTCGAGCCCATGGTCATGGGGCAGCAGGACGAGGACGGCGCCTACGTCGGCACCGCCGCGTTCATGCTGCACGCCACGGACGAGGGCTCGGGCGTCGCGTCCGTCGAGTACCAGGTCGACGGCGGCGCGTGGCTCCCGTACACGACCACGGTGCCGTTCACCGAGGTCGGCGAGCACACCGTGTCGTTCCGGGCGACCGACGTCGCGGGCAACGTGTCCGAGGTCGGCTCCGTGACGTTCACCGTCGTCGCCGGCGGCGGCGAGGACGACACGACCGCGCCGACCGTCACCGCCGAGGTCACCGGCACGCAGGACGGCAACGGCGCGTTCGTCGGGTCCGCCACGGCGACGCTCACCGCGACGGACGACGCGTCCGGCGTGGAGAGCGTCGAGTACGACCTCGACGGCGCCGGCTGGCAGCCGTACACCGAGCCGATCGTCGTCGACGAGCCCGGCGAGCACACGCTCGTCTACCGGGCCACCGACGTCGCGGGCAACGTCTCCGAGGAGACCGTCACCGAGTTCGTCGTCGTCGCGGAGGCCGAGGAGGACACCACGGCCCCCGTCGTGGCGACCGAGCTCAGCGGCCAGCAGGACGAGGACGGCGCCTACGTCGGCTCCGCGTCCGTGCTGCTCACCGCCACGGACGACGGCTCGGGCGTCGCGACCGTCGAGTACGACCTCGACGGCACGGGCTGGACCGAGTACACCGGGGCCGTCGTCGTCGACGAGCCCGGCCGCCACACGCTCGCCTACCGCGCGACCGACGTCGCGGGGAACGTCAGCGAGCCGGCGACCGTCACGTTCGACGTCGTCGCGGGCCAGGGCGGCGACACCGTCGCCCCGACCGTCGACCACCGCGTCATGGGCGGCGACAAGAACGAGGCCGGCGAGTACCTCGACAACGTGTTCGTGCGTCTCCTCGCGAAGGACGCGGACTCCGGCGTCGCGTCGGTCGAGTACCAGCTCGACGGCGGCGAGTGGACCCCGTACGCCAAGCAGATCTCCGTGCGGACCCCCGGGTCGCACACGGTGACCTACCGCGCGACGGACGTCGCGGGCAACGTGTCCGCCCCGAAGACGGTCACGTTCGTCATCGCGGGCGGCGAGGAGCCCGGCGGCGACACCGACGGCCCCGTCGTCACGGCGGGCGTCAGCGGCAGCCGCACGCGCGACGGCGACTTCGTCGCGAGCGCGCGCGTCACCCTCACGGCGGTCGACGAGGAGTCCGGCGTGGACCGCATCGAGTTCCAGGCCAACGACGGCGCGTGGCAGCGCTACGCGGCCCCGGTCGCGTTCGCGGCCGACGGCCAGCACGTGGTCCGCTACCGCGCGGTCGACGGCGTCGGCAACGTCACGAGCGGCGAGGTGACCTTCACGGTCCTCAAGCTCGTGCGCGACCGCTGCGTCGGGTCGGACATCCGTCCGACCGTCATCATCGACGGCCACGACAGCACGGTGCAGAACTACGACGACGGCACCGGCTGCACGGTCAACGACCACGTCGCCGAGAACGACGAGTACGCGACGCACCGCGAGTTCGTCGACCACGTGAGCCTCGTGACCGAGGACCTCGTCCTCGACGGCGTCCTCGACGACGCCGAGCGGGACCTCGTCATCACGGCGGCCCAGCTGTCCGACATCGGTCGCCGCTGACAGCACCCGTCCCACCAGCACGTCCGACCGGCGAAGGCCCGGACCCGCTCCCTCCAGGAGCGGGCCCGGGCCGTCGTCGTCCCCGGGCCCCCTGGGCCCGCCGGACACCCCCGGCCCGTTGGACACCCCCGGCCCGCCGGACACCCCCGGCCCGCCGGACACCCCCGGTCGCCGGACACCCCCGGTGCGCCGAGCACGACGTTGCTGTCGCCATGGGAGGGATGCCGACGACAAGGTCGTGCTCGACCGCGCGCAGGGTCGTGCTCGGCCTGCCCCGCGGGGAGGGGCGCGCCGCGCGCCGACGGGCTGTGGGCGGGACGGCCAGGCTGCCCGACGTCGCGCGGCTGGGTCAGGCGGGCGGCTCGCCGTACACCGGGCGGACGAAGGCCAGGACGATCCCGAGCCCGCCGCGCTGGGCGAGGCGCGCGCGGTCCTCCGGGTGGTCGAGCAGGTGCCGCAGGACGCGCGCGACCGCCTCTGGGTCCGTCACGACCACGGGGTCGGGGTCCGGCCCGTGCGCGGGCCGGCCCTGGAGCAGGTCCTCGCCCTCCGCGTGGCGCGACCGCGCGCCGTCGCACAGCTCGACGCGGAGCGACGGGCGCCCCTCGCCCGGGACGACGTGGACGCGCGCGACGTCGTCCCACCGCACGACGACCCGGACCACCTCCGCGCGGCCCACCGGCAGCTCGACCTCGTGCGGCCGCAGCACGACCGCGTGCTTCGACGGCCCGCGCACGTACGCCAGCAGCCCGCCGCCGAAGGCGAGGGCGACGATGCCGATCAGGGCGGCCGCGAACCCCTCGTCGTTCCGCAGGAGCCACACCGCGAACGCCACCGCGCCACCGCACAGCGCGAGCAGGATCAGCAGCACCGCGAGGTAGTCGACGACGGGCGTCAGGCGCTCGCGACCGCGCACGCCGCCCCGCACGGCGGTCCACACCATCGTCGGCCGGTACGGCTGCCGGGGTCGGCGGCTGCTGCTCACGGAGGACAGTCTGCCGGGTCGGCGCCGAGCACGACGTTGCTGTCGTTCTCACGGCGATACCGCCAGCAACCTCGTGCTCGGGGTCTCGGGGTCTCGGGGTCTCGGGCGCTCGGCGGCTCGGCGGGCCGTCGAGCGGTCGGTTCAGGAGCCGAGGAGCATCCGCTTGGCGGCGGTGAACTCGTCGTCGGTGAGGGAGCCCGCCGCGTGCAGGCTCGCGAGCTCGGCGAGCGCCGCGGCGACGCCGTGCTGCACGGTCACCTCGGGGGTGCCCGCGCCACGGGTCATGCGGGTCGTCGTGTACGTGGTGGTGGACGAGGACGACGAGCGCGTGGGCGAGCCCCACGCGGGGGCGTCCGCGTCGGTCGTCGGGTCGTCGGCGACCGGCGCGTCGGCGACGGTCGCGCCCGCGGCCCGGGCGGCGTCGTGCAGCGCGCGCGTGCGGTCGCGGCGGGCCTGCACCACGACCCGCTCCCCGGGCAGGCGCCAGACGACCACGGGGTCGCCGGTCTGCGGGACCTCCGACGGGAGAAGGTTCGTGACCGGGGCGAGGCGCGTGACCGTCGTCGTCAGCGCCCCGTGCCGCACGCGCACGGCGCAGTGCGCGACGCCGCCCGACTCCGTCCGGTCCGTGACCGACGCCGTGACGACCCCGGCCTCGCGCGTCGCCGCCAGGCGGTCGCGGTGGTACTGCGCGTAGAGCGGGGCGTCGTCGCGCGACCGGCGCAGCGACCGCGCGTAGCCCGCCCACATCGGGCCGAGGAAGACCCACGGGAAGATCGTCCACACGACGTTCCAGAACCACGGGAAGAAGCCGTCGTGGTCCCATGCGTTGACCGTCACGAGCCAGACGAACCCGCCCGACAGCAGCGCGAGCAGCACCCCGTTCCGGATCTTCGTCCCGACGCCCGACGGCGGCTCCATGAGCCCCTCGGGCGTGCGCGGCAGGTCGTCGACCGATTCGTCGTTGCCCACCAGCCGCAGGATGGCCTTCGGGTCGGCGGTCTTGCGCGCGAGCGCGGCGGACGGCGGCAGGGGCGATTCGTCGTGCGGGGCGGACGGCGCCCCCGTCGTGTGGTCAGACATCACCCCGATCCTACGATCGCCCCGCCCCACCCAGACCGCCCGCCCCGGTCCTACCCACCCCTCTCCAGGCGAACACGGGGATGGCGACCTCTTGCGGCTGTTTCTGGTCGGCAACCCCGTGGTCGACGGGCGGTGAGGGCGTGGTCGTCAGCGGTTGGTGGTCACCGTCGTGCCGGCGGCGCGGGTCGCGGCCAGCAGTGAGTGGAGGCCGAACGCCTGGACCGGGCCTAGCGCTCCCGTCCCGTTCGTCTCGCCGACCGCCGCCCGCGTCGCGCCCCACGCGAGGTAGTGGGCCGTGAGGTCGTACGCGTCGGGGCCGTCGAGTCGCGCCCGGCGCAGCACCTCGCGGTCGGCATCGCGCGCCACCGCGAGCACGTGCGTGCGCGACGCCGCGCGGGCCGCCTCGTCCGGCCCGCCGCTCGACCCGCTGCGCGAGCGGGCGAGCCGCCGCAGGCCGTCGCCCAGCCCGGGGACGCGCAGCGCGGCCGTCGCGACCGCCGTCGCCACCGGCGCGAGCCGCACCGCGGGACCGGACACGCCCAGCGCCACCTCGACGTCGCGCAGCCGCGGCGCGAGGCCGGGCAGCGTGAACGGCTCGGTCCCACCCGCGGTGACACCGCGCACGCGCCGTCCGGGGCCGACGTCGAACGTGACGACGCGCGCCGCGACGCGCTCGGCCCGGAGACCGCCGTCGCGCCACGCGTACGACGGCTCGAGCGCCGTCTCCAGCGCGCTCACGCGCGTGCCGCCGCTCACGCCGCCGCCGGTGGGGAAGTAGCCGATCTCCAGACGCGCCGCGTCGGCGCCCTCGTCCTGGAGCGCGAGCGCCCCCGCGAGGTTGCCCGGCACCCAGTCGTGGCCGAACGCCGTGAGCAGCGCCGCACCCGTGCGCCGGGCGCGCGGCCCGAGCTCGTCGAACACGCGCCGGATGAACGCCGGCTCGCCCGTCGAGTCCAGGTACACCGCGCCCGCGTCGATCGCGGCCTCGACCGCCGGACCGCCGTGCCGCCCGAACGGCCCGACCGTCGAGATCAGCACGTCGCCCGGCCCGACCAGCGCACGCACGGTCCGCGCGTCGTCGACGTCCGCGACCGTGGTCTCGAGCGGCGTTCGCGCAGCGGTGTCCGACGGCGGGCTCCCGGCCTCAGGCGAGCCCGCGGGCTCGGCGCGGTGGCGGGCCGCGGACGGTGCCGTCGCGGTCGGTGCCGTCGCGGCTGGTGTCTCTGAGGCGAGGTCGGCGGCGAGCGCCTCCAACCGGTCCTGGGACCGACCCGCGAGCACGGGCCTCGCGCCGCGGGCCACGAGCTCGTGCGCGACGAGCGTGCCCGTGTAGCCCGTCGCGCCGAGGAGCACGACGCGGCTCGTCGCCGGGGGAGGGGTCGGGGCGTCGGTCATGGGGTCACCTTTCGCCGGAACCAGGGATCCCGCGAGACTACGGAGCGGTGCCGGGGCTCGCGCGTCGGCGGGATGCCGGCCGCTCCCTCCCCGCGCTCGCCCGCGGCCCGCGTGGTGTCCTGGCGGTATGGAATCAGAGCCCGACGAAGAACCGCGGCGCGGGGGTGGTGGGCGGCCCGACGGGCCGCGGCCCGGTCTCGTGGGCGTGCTGTGGTGCGTCGTCGTGATCCTGGCCGTGCTGGTGGTGGGCGTCGCGATCGGAATATCGAACGGTGGCGGCTGACAGTTCGTGACGGCGTCGACTGTTAGCCGACAACCGCCGCCGTGGTCATCAGTTGTGTTGACCTGCCGTGACGCGCCGGCCACGAGCCCTACTTGTGCGCAATGAGTGCTGACTTCTGGCAGGCTCCTCGCGGGAGGTGTCATGTCGGCAGCGTGGGTTGTTCGGTCGGGCAGGTACGGAGAGCGCGACCAGTGGGCGATCGATAACGGAGTATCAGGAGGGGGATGGCGAGAGGTCCCCGACCTGACGTCATGTCGGAGCCGACAGGATGTCGCGGCGGTCATCGCCGACACCTATCCCGAGCTGGGTCCGCCCGCACAAGCCAACTACACCGGGCAAACCTGGGCGCTGCGGGGCCGTATCAAGGTCGGTGACCTCCTGGTGATGCCACTCAAGACGACCAAGCAGATCGCTATGGGTCACGTGACGGGCGGATACGAGTACCGCTCGCAGGAAGCGGACCCCGAAAAGCGGCACGTCGTACGTGTCGACTGGAAGGTCACTGACCTTCCGAGGTCGGCGGTCAAGCAGGATCTCCTCTACTCCCTCGGGAGCGCACTCTCGGTTTTTGCGCCGACGAAGGGGCATGCCATCGAGAGGCTTCGTGCTCTCCTGGCGCGGGGAGAGGACCCCGGTCAGTTGCCCTTCGTGCCCGCGGGCCGTGCGGGAGGCAGTGCACGCGACGCGGACGACGTAGACGAGCCGGAGCTCCACACAGACATCGTTGAAGTTGCGCGGGACAGGATCACAGCGCGTATCGCCGAGGAGTTCGCGGGGCACGATCTTGCCGCGCTCGTGACGGCGGTCCTCGAGGCTGAGGGCTTCGTGTGCACGATGTCTCCCCCTGGAGCCGATCGGGGCATCGACATCGTCGCCGGCCGAGGGCTTCTGGGGATGGAGTCGCCACGGATTATCGTCCAGGTGAAATCCGGTGGGCAAATCTCCGAGATGGTCGTTCGCGATCTCAACGGAGTAATTCATGCTCAAGGGGCTGAACAGGGACTGCTTGTTGCATGGGGCGGCCTGACCAAGTACGCGCGAGACGCTGTGTACGGACAGCAGTTTCGTATTCGTGTCTGGACGGCGGAAGACGTGATCGATGCGGTGACCCGGGTGTACGACGATCTACCCGAGGACATTCGCGCGCGCTTGCCGCTCAAGCAGGTGTGGATGTTGGCCGAGTAGTTCGCTTGGCGATGGGGTTGCCTCTCTGGCTCTCGGCTGGTGAGCCCTCGTCAGGGGCCGGTGGGGCTCAGGGGCGCGCCTCGAAGTGCGTGAACCGCCAGGCCAGGAGGTCGGGGTCGGGCAGGTCTGTCTTTCTGCGGGGCACGTTGATTCGTCGACCGTGCATCTCCTGGAGCCCGTGCTTGAGCATCGGACCATCGATCTCCCGGAGCAGATCGAGTGCGATGCGGACCTCGTAGTCGGGGGTGACGCTGAGCATGTTCTGGTCGTACGCGGCGTGATGGATCTTGCAGAGGGCGAGTCCGTTGTTCACGGTCGGCAGTCCATGCTCTTCGCTGTCCGGGACGATGTGCGCGGCGTCGAGCAGCGCCCCGTGCTTGAGCTCGCAGATCGCGCACCGGGTCTCGTAGGCGACGAGGACGCGGGTGCGGAACGCCGGCTGGTGCAGTCGCTGCTTGGCGAGCCGGAGGGCGTACTCCCGCTGCGGGGTCGTGAGGTGGGCCGGGTCCGGGATGAACCGGAAGGCCTCGTCGAGGGCGATGAGGAACTGGCTGTTCTCCGGCTCGTCGTCCACGACGTACACCGGTGCGACCGGGGTGTAGATGTTCGGGACTTCCTTGCGGAACAGGATGAGCGGCATCCCGCTCGTCATCGCCTCGCGCAGCTTGCGGTTGTCGCCGCTCCACGGGTCACCGGCGCGGTACGCGTAGTGGAGGAGACCGTCGTCGGACTCGGTGTCGTCGTACGGTCCGCTCGCCGAGCTGACGATCGACAGCGTCGAGGAGAAGCTCTGCGGGTTGCGGATCCCGCGCGAGTAGTCGATGACCGGCAGCTTGCGGCCGTCGATGTGGAAGTCGAGCAGCTCGTCCCGGTGGAGGAACCCGCCGTTCGCCTCGGCCCGCTCGTGCACCCACTGGATGATGCGTGTGCGCAGCGCGGCTTCGACGGCAGAGTCCATGCCGGCAGCTCACCAGGCGGCCCGCGAACGGGCAAGTGTCCGTCGGGTGAACTTCGCCGAGAGTGCCCGTTTCGTCTGACCGGTTCGACAGTTCCCGCCAGGGGCTACGCGCTGTTCCCAGCGGACTGCGACACCAGCACCGCGAGCTGCACCCGGTTCGTGACCCCGAGCTTCGCGCTCGCCGCGGAGAGGTGGGTCTTCACCGTCGCTTCGCTGACGTACAGCCGCTGCGCGATCTCGGGGTTGGAGAGGCCCTGCGCGACGAGTCGCGCGACGTCGAGCTCGCGCTCGGTGAGGGTCGCGACCTGCTGGGCGGCCTCCCTGCGCCCCGCCGCACCGGGCGCGGCGGTGACCTGCGCCATGACGACGCGCGCCGCACGGGGCGACAGCGCGCCGTCGCCGGCAGCGACGGCGCGGACGGCAGAGACGATCTCGTCGGGGGACGCGTCCTTGGCGAGGAACCCGGACGCCCCGGCGTGGACGGCGTCGAGGATGCTGGACTCGGTGTCGAACGACGTCATGGCGATGACGCCGGGCGGGTCGGGGAGCGCCTGCACGGCGCGCGTCGCCGTCACGCCGTCGATGCGGGGCATGCGCAGGTCCAGGAGCACGACGTCGGGGTGGTGCGCCTGGACGGCCGGCACGACCTGGTCGCCGTCGGCGGCCTCGGCGACGACCTCGATGTCGTCTGGCCGCAGGATGGTTCGCAGCAGCCGTCGCACCATCGGGTCGTCGTCGACCACGAGCACCTTGATCACGCCTCGACCCTAGCGGCGCGCGCCCACGGCGCGTCCGCCGCGACCGCCGCACCGCCCGTCGCCGCGACCGCCGTCAGGCCGGCGCGCCGTCCTGGTGGCGCACCCACGTCTCGCGGACCTCGGTGAGGTGGTCGAGCATCGCGGCGCGGGCGCCGTCGGCGCGGTGCGCGTCGAGGTTGTCGACGATCGCGCGGTGCGCGCGCGTGACGACGTCGATCCGGCGCGGGTCGTAGGAGAACGTGGCGATGCGCGTCTCCATGAGCCCTTCGCCGAGCACGTCGTAGAGCATGACGAAGAAGTCGTTGCCGGTCGCGACGGCGAGCCCGCGGTGGAAGGCGTAGTCGTTCTTGGACGCGGCGACGATGTCGTCGGCGTGCCCGGGGAGCTGGTCGACGAGGTCGGCGAGGCCGGTGAGCGCGGCGTCGTCGATGCGTTCGGCGGCGATGCCGGCGACGGCGACCTCGAGCGTCGCGCGGACCTCGTGGAGCTGGAGGTAGGGCACGTTCGGGCCGTGGTGGAGGAACATCTGGAGCATCTGGCCGACGTCGTCGATGCTGGTGCGCCCGACGCTCAGGCCGGAGCCGGGCGTGGCGGTGACGATGCCCTTGGCGGTGAGGGCGCGCACGGCCTCGCGCACGACGGTGCGGGAGACGCCGTAGGACTCGCAGAGCTCGCGCTCGGAGGGCAGCCGGTCGCCGGGCTGGAGCTCGCGCGCGAGGATGTCGTCGCGGATCGCGTCGGCGACCTGATCGGAGAGTCGGCGCTGTCGCACGATGCCGCTCGTCGGCAGCGTCGCATCGGGCTCGGGCACCGTTCCTCCTCGGGGTGACGACCGCGCCATTCTGCCTCACGGGGGCCGCGACCTGCCCGGACGCGGTCCCTGCTCACGGTCGTGAGACGGGGTTGGCTCAACTGGTATGACAGGATACAGTCACTCAACCTGCTGAGCCGAGCGTCCGACGTCGGGCACCCGTTCCGGCAGGTCTCCCCTCACCCGCACGCAGAGCAACGCGGCTTCCCAGTCGCGGGGAAAGAGCTGTTCCACGATGCGCGCCATCAGATTCGAGACGTCCGGGACCGCCCACGTGGTCGACATCCCGCGCCCGGTCCCCGGCCCCGGCGAGGTCCTCCTCGCCGTCACCTCCACGGGGGTGTGCGGCTCCGACCTGGCCGCCCTCCGCGGCACCCACCCGTTCCGCGTCCCGCCGCTGATCTCCGGCCACGAGGCCGGTGGCCGCGTCGCCGAGGTCGGCCCGGACGTCGCCGACGTGTCCGTCGGCGACCGCGTCGTCGTCGACCCGCAGCGCCCGTGCGGCACGTGCGACCTGTGCACGACGGGCGGCTACCACCTGTGCGCGAGCAAGCAGATGCTCGGCGTCGCCGAGTGGGACGGCTCGTTCGCCGAGCACGTCGTCGTGCCCGCGTACACGCTGGTCCCCGCGCCCGACGGCGTCGCGGACGAGCACCTCGCGCTCGCCGAGCCGGTCGCGGTCGCGGCCCACGCCGTCGCGCAGCTGGGGGAGCGGCGCCGCGGGCGCGCGCTCGTGCTCGGCGGCGGCACGATCGGCGCGCTCGTCGCGCGCGTCCTCGCCGACGGCGGCAGCACCGTGGTCGACGTCGTCGAGCCGCGCGAGCACGTCCACGAGGTGCTGCGCGCGGTCGGTGCGACGGGCGTCCACCGGCCCGACGCCGCGCTCGAGCGCGGCTCGTACGACGCCGTCTTCGTCGCCGCGGGCGTGCCCGCGCTCGTCGAGCGCGCGTTCGAGGCCGTCGCGCCCGGTGGCGCGATCGTCCAGGTCGCGGTGTTCAACCAGCCCGTGCCGGTCCCGGTGGGACAACTCCAGGTGCGCGAGATCGCGCTGCTCGGCACGGCCATGTACACGAAGGACGACTTCCGCACCGCGCTCGACGTCCTCGCGCGCCACCCCGGGCTCGCCGACGTGCTCGTGTCCCGCACGACCTCCCTGGAGGAGGGCGCCGCCATCACGACGACCATGGCCGCCGAGGGGCCGGGCGACATCGTCAAGCTGGTGATGGTCCCGTGAGCGCGGCCCGCGCCGTCCGCGGCGTCCTGTCCGGCGCCGAGCGCGCGCTGTTCGTGGTCTCGGGCGTCGCGATCACGCTCGTGAGCGCCGTCCTCGTGCTCCAGGTCTTCATGCGGTACGTGCTCAACAGCCCGACCGTGTGGTCCGAGGAGTTCGCGACGCTCGCGTTCGTCTGGTGCGTCATGACGGCGATCCCGGTCGCGGTGCGCCGCAGCGAGCACATCGCGGTGACGCTGCTCCTCGACCGCCTGCGCGGGAAGGTGCGCCGCGCGTTCGTCGCGCTCGGCTACGCGCTCTCCGCGGGCCTGTTCGGCCTCGTCGCCGTCTACGCCGCGATGATGCTCCCGACGGGCGCGCGCCAGCTCATGACCGGCCTGACCATCGCGACGGGCACGGACATCACGCTGCTCGCCATGTACGTCGTCGTGCCGATCGGCATGGGCTTCTCCTGCGTCTACGCGGTCGAGAAGCTCGTCGAGGCGCTGCGCGGCGACTTCGACACCCCCGACGACGCCGTGGAGGCGAACATCGCCGAGGCGGAGCAGCTCGTCGCGCCCACCTCCCAGGACAAGGACGTCTGACCCATGCCCCTCATCCTCGGAGGGCTCCTCCTCCTCATCCTCGTCATCGGCGCCCCGGTGGGCGTCGCCGTCGGCCTCGCCTCGTTCGCGAGCCTCGCCGCCGAGGGCGTGCCGCCCGAGGTCGGCGCCCAGCGGTTCGTCGCCGGGATGCGCTCCTTCCCGCTCCTCGCGATCCCGCTCTTCGTGCTCGCCGGGTCGCTCATGAACGCGGGCGGCGTGACCCAGCGCCTCATCGACTTCGCCTATGCGATCGTCGGCCGCATCCGCGGCGGGCTCTCGGCCGTCAACGTCCTCACCAACATCACGTTCGGCGGCATGTCCGGCTCGGCGGTCGCGGACGCGTCGTCGGTCGGCCGCCTCCTCATCCCGCAGATGCTGCGCCGCGGCTACGCGCCCGGCGACGCGGCGTCGGTCACCGCGACGGCGTCGATCGTCGCGCTCGTGCTCCCGCCGAGCATCACGATGATCATCTACGGCGTCGCCGCCGAGGTCTCGATCAGCGCGCTGTTCTTCCACGGCCTCTACATCGGCCTCGGGTTCGGCCTCGTCTACCTGGTCACGGGCTGGCTCGTCGCCCGCAAGAAGGGCTACCCGGCCGAGCGGGGCGTGGGCGCGCGCGAGCTCGTGCGCACCGCCGCCAAGGCACTCCCGGCGCTGCTCATCCCGGTCGTCGTGCTGGGCGGCATCCGGCTCGGCGTCTTCACCGCGACGGAGGGCGGCGCGGTCGCGGTCCTCATCGCCGTGATCCTCGGGGTCGTCGTCTACCGCGAGCTGTCCTGGCAGCGCGTCGTCAAGGCGATGCGCGAGACGACGATGCTCGTCGCCGCGATCATGCTCATCATCGCGATGGCGCAGGCCTACTCCTGGGCGCTCGTGACCGGCGGCACGCCGCAGATCGTGGCCGACGCCGTGCTCGGGCTCACGGACAACGTGCTGCTCATCCTCTTCGTCGCCAACGTGATCCTGCTGCTCATCGGCACGGTCGTCGAAGGCAACGCGGCGATCATCATCTTCACGCCGATCCTCCTGCCGATCGTCACGGCCGCGGGCGTCGACCCGGTCCACTTCGGGCTGATCGTCGTCATCAACCTCGCGATCGGGCTCATCACGCCGCCCGTCGGGATCAACCTGCTCATCACGAGCCGGATCGCCGGGATCTCGGCGGAACGGGCGCTGCGCGACATGCTCCCGTGGCTCGGGGTCTCGATCGCCCTGCTGTTCCTCGTCACGTACGTCCCCGTCCTCACCGGCATGTACTAGCCGGCGCGACGGTCGACACCCGCCACCGGCACCAGCACCCCGGCGGGCGAGGGCGTCCCGCGCCCTCGCCCGCCCCGCACACGAAGGAGCTTCCCGTGGGGAAGAGAACCACCGCGCCGCACCGTCGCGTCGCCGCCCTGGTCGTCGCGAGCGCGCTCGCCCTCGGCGGCTGCACGGCCACGACGACCGACCCCGAGCCCGACCTGCTGCTCCGCCTCGGCCACTCGTACGGCGCCGGGAGCCTGCAGGACCGCGCCGCGAACCGGCTGTCCGAGCAGGTCGCCGACGCCTCCGACGGCCGCGTGACGATCGAGGTCTACCCCGCCTCCCAGCTCGGGAGCTGGGAGGACATGCAGGAGGGTCTGGAGTTCGGGGCCGTGGACATCGTCGTCGAGTCCGTCGGCTCGCTCGAGCGCTACACCGACCTCGCCGCGATCGAGGGCGTGCCGTTCCTCTACGAGGACGAGGACCAGTTCCTCGAGGTCTGGGACGGCCCGCTCGGCGACGAGATCATCGAGGCCATCCGGGAGGACTCCGGGTTCCTGCTGCTCGGCCAGATGTACCGCGGCGGGCGCGTGCTCAACACGCAGCGTCCCGTCACCGAGCTCGCCGACGCGCGCGGCCTCAAGCTGCGCGTCCCGACCCAGCAGACCTACCTCGACACGTGGCACGCGCTCGGCGCGAGCCCCATGCCGCTCGCGCTCAGCGAGGTCTTCCCCGCGATCGAGCAGGGCGCGGTCGAGGGCCAGGAGAACCCGATCGACGTCGTGCGGTTCAACTCGTTCTACGAGGTCGCGCCGCACGTCACGCTCACCGAGCACGTGTTCGGCAACTTCCACTTCCAGGTCTGGGCCGACGCCTACGAGGGCTGGCCCGACGACCTCCGCGCGATCGTCGACGCCGAGATCGACGACGTCTCCTCCTGGTACCGCGAGACGTCGATCGCCGAGCGGCAGGAGAACGTCGACTTCCTGGTCGAGCGCGGCGTCGAGCTGCACGAGGTCGACCGCGCCGAGTGGGCGGAGGCCTCGTCCGAGGTGCTCGACCACGTCGACCCCCAGGTCGTGGAGTGGGCCGAGCGCATCCGCTCGGGCGACGCGTGACGCCGTACCGCGGCCCCGAGCCGCGTCGGCGCGTCGACCGCGCCGGCCGCGCCGGCCGCGCCGCCCGCGACGACCGACGACCCGACCGACCAGAGGAGACACGGATGCGCGGCGCGATCGCCGACGACTTCACCGGGGCGACCGACCTCGCCGGCAACTGGAGGGCCCGTGGTCTGCGGACCGCCGTCGTGCTGGGCGTCCCGGGCCCGGACGACCTCGCGGGCCTCGCCGACCACGACGCCGTCGTGGTCGCGCTGAAGATCCGCTCCGTGCCCGCCCCCCAGGCGGTGGAGCAGGCGCGCGCGGCCTACCGTGCGCTCGCCGCGCTCGGCGTCACGCAGGTCTACGACAAGTACTGCTCGACGTTCGACTCCACGCCCGAGGGCAACATCGGGCCCGTCGCGGACGCGCTGCTGGAGGAGACCGGCGCGCGCAGCGCCGTCGTCGTCCCGGGCTTCCCGGACGCGGGCCGCACCGTGTTCCGCGGCCACCTGTTCGTGGGGGACGAGCCGCTCGACCGCAGCCCCATGAAGGACCACCCGCTCAACCCCATGTGGGACTCGCGCGTCGCGAACCTCCTCGCGGCGCAGACCGCGCACCCGGTCGCCGAGGTGCCGGTCGGCGTCGTGCGCGCCGGCGAGCAGGCGCTGCGGGGCGCGATCGTCGCGGCCGAGGCGCAGGGCGCGCGGTACGTCGTCGTCGACAGCATCGACAACGACGACCTCGCCGTCATCGCCCGCGCGACGTCCGACGCCCCGCTCGTCACGGGCGGCTCCGGGCTCGCGCTCGGCCTCGACCCGACGGGCGCGCCTCTCGGCGACATTGCCGCCGTCCCGGGCCGACGCGCGGTGCTCGCGGGCAGCGCGTCGCGCGCCACCCAGGCGCAGGTCCGGGCGGCCCTGCCGCACCTGCCGCACCAGAAGGTCGACGTCGCGGCGGCGCTCGCGGACCCGGGCGCGGAGGTCGAGCGGCTCCTCGCCTGGGCGCGCGAGCGCTGGGCGGAGCAGCCCGACCGGCCGGTGCTCGTGTACTCCGTGGGCGAGCCCGACGACGTCGCGCGCGGGCGTGCGGTGACCGCCGACGCCCCCGCCGTGGTCGAGCGGCTGTTCTCCGCGCTCGCGCCGCGGCTCGCGGAAGCGGGCGCGACGCAGCTCGTCGTGGCGGGCGGCGAGACGTCGGGGAGCGTCGTCCAGGGGCTCGGGGTGCACGTGCTCGAGGTCGGGCAGCTCCTGAGCCCGGGCGTGTCCTGGCTGCGCGGTCGCCGCCGCGGGGCCGACGACGTCAACCTCGTCCTCAAGTCGGGCAACTTCGGCACCGAGGACCTCTTCGTCACCGCGTGGGAGGAGCTCGCATGAGCGACCTGGTCGAGGAGCTGCTCGCCGCCGGGCGGGGTCTCGCCGCGAGCGGGATGTCGCCCGGGACGTCGGGCAACGTGTCCGTGCGCGTCGGCGACGAGGTGCGCCTGAGCGCGAGCGGCACGTCCCTCGCGACCCTCACCGCCGAGCAGATGGCCCGCACGACGCTCGACGGCACTCCCGTCACCGAGGGCGACGGCCCGACGCCGCGGCCCACCAAGGAGTGGCCGCTGCACCTCGCGATGTACGCGCGCGACCCGGAGTACCGCTGCGTCGTGCACCTCCACTCGCCGAGCGCCGTCGCGGCGTCGTGCCTCGCTCCGTGGCGCGAGCACACGGCGTTCGCGCCGGTCACGCCGTACGTCGTCATGCGCGTGGGCAACGTGCCGCTCGTGCGGTACGCCGCGCCGGGCGACCCGGCGCAGGCCGAGCGCGTGCGGGGGAGCGCGCTGCGCTTCCACGGCGCCCTGCTCCAGAACCACGGGTCGATCGCGGCCGGGCGCACGGTCGCGGAGGCCGTCGACCGCGCGGTCGAGATCGAGGAGGCGGCGCGCGTCCGGCTGCTGCTCGGGGACCGGCTCGACGCGCGGCTCCTCACCGACGACGAGGTGCGCGAGCTCGTCGAGGCGTACGGGCAGCCCTGGGGCTGACGTCCGGGCGAGGATGGTCCGGTGCCGACCGACCCGCCGTACGCGCGCCCGACCGCCGACGACCTCGCCGCCGCGCGCGGCCGTGAGATCGAGGACTGGCTGCGGCCTGACCTCGACGTGCTGTTCTGCGGGATCAACCCCGGGCTGTACTCGGCGGCGGTCGGGCTGCCCTTCGCGAACCCGGGCACGCGGTTCTGGAAGGCGATGCACGAGGCGGGCTTCACCGACCGCGTGCTCGGGCCGTGGGAGCGCGACGCGTTCCTCGACGCCGGGCTGGGGATGACGAACGTCGTGCGACGGGCGACCGCGCGGGCGGACGAGCTGACGCCGGACGAGATCGTCGCGGGCGGACGCCGCCTCGTCGAGACGGCGGAGACGTACCGGCCGCGGTGGGTCGCGGTGCTCGGCCTGGGCGCGTACCGCACGGCCTTCGCGGACCGTCGCGCCGCGACCGGCCCGCTGGAACGGCGCGTCGGCCCCGCGCGGGCGTGGCTGCTCCCGAACCCGAGCGGCCTCAACGCGCACCACACGGTCGCGACGCTCGGCGCGGCGTACGCGGAGCTGCGCGTCGCCGCGGGGCTGCCGGACCGCCGTCGGGCGTGAGCGCCGCGCGGGGCGAGCCGAGCTGTCGCCGTCCGCGCGTGCCTCGGCCGCGACATCCTTCTTGTTGACTCTTGCGAGAAGTTGTTGACTTGTGTGAATCGGCCCGGGAGACTCGAGGTCCCGAGGTCGACGCCGTCCCGGGTTCTTGCCCCCTCACCGTCGAGGAGACACCCCATGAAGCTCTCCCTGTCCCGGGCGCGCACGCGTGCCACCGCTGTCACGGGTGCGCTCGTCGCGCTCGGGCTGGTGGTCTCGGGCGCCGCCGCCGCGACCGCCGCCCCGTCGGCGGCGCCCGCTGCACCCGCCGCTGCACCTGCCGCCGTCGCCCCGACGATCGCCCCGGTCGTCGACGCCAACTTCCCCGACCCGGACGTCCTGCTCGTCGACGGCGTCTACCACGCCTACGCGACGAACGACCAGGGCCGGAACGTGCAGCACCGCACCTCGACGGACCTCGTCACGTGGAGCGCGCCCACCGACGTCGCGCCCGACCTCGGCGCGTGGGTCAGCGAGGCGTGCACGTTCTCGCCGGGCGGCGCGACCGACCGCTGCGTGTGGGCGCCCGAGGTCGCCGCGGTCGAGGGCGGGTACGCCCTCTACTACACGGCGCGCGACGCGACGTCGCCGCGCCAGTGCATCGGCCTCTCGCTCGCCGACTCGCCCGAGGGGCCGTTCGAGCCCGTCGGCGACGACCCGTTCGTCTGCCCCAACGGCGAGGACGGCACCGAAGACCTCGGGGGAGCGATCGACGCCGGGACGTTCGTCGACGGCGACCAGCTCTACCTGCTGTGGAAGGCCGACGGGAACTGCTGCACCGGCAAGACGGCGATCATCTTCGCCCAGCCGCTGTCGCCCGACGGCACCACCCTCACCGGCCCCGCCACCGAGCTGATCCGCGTCGACACGGCGTACGAGGGCCGCGTCGTCGAGGCGCCGACCGTCGTCGAGCGCGACGGCACCTACTACCTCTTCTACTCGGCGAACGACTTCTACGGCGGCGCGTACCGCACGTCGTACGCGACGGCGCCGAGCCTCGACGGCCCGTGGACCAAGGCGACGACGGAGCTCATGACGAGCGACCGCTTCCAGGGCGACGTGCGCGGGCCGGGCGGGCAGGACGTCGTCACCGCACCCGACGGCTCGGACGCGATCGTCTTCCACGGCTGGAACGCGGCGTTCACGTACCGCGCCATGTACGTCGCGGACCTCGAGTGGTCGGCCGACGGCGTCCCGTCCGTCCCGCAGGCGTCCGACCGCTACCAGGCCGAGGACGGCGTCGTGACCAACGCGCGCGTCGTGGCCGACGGCGGGGCGTCGGGCGGGGCGAAGGTCGGCGGCCTGGACTTCGCGGACTCGTCGGTGACGGTCGAGGTGCACGCCGACGCGGCCGGGCCGGCGCTGCTCGGCATCCGGTTCGCGAACGGCTCGCAGGACGGCGCGGCGCGCGTTCCGTCCACCGGGACGCTGGCCGTGAACGGCACGGTGACGGAGACCGTCGTCTTCCCGCACACCACGTGGGGCAACTGGCAGACGTCCGAGCACCTCGTCGACCTCGTCGCCGGAACCAACACGATCACGCTGACGCGCGCGACGTTCTACACCGAGCTCGACGCGTTCGACGTCTACCCCGCGACGCGCGACCCGCGCCCGTCGGCCCCGCCGGTCATCCCGTCCGACGCGACGCGGTACGAGTTCGAGGACGGCGTCATCACGCGCGGCTCCGTCGGGAGCGCCGCCGGGGCGTCGGGCGGGCAGAAGGTCGGCGGGCTCGACTTCCTCGACAGCTCCGTCGCCCTCCAGGTCCACGCCGACGAGGCCGGTCCGTACACGCTCGGCGTGCGGTTCGCGAACGGCTCCGAGCGCGGCGGGTACACGCTGCCGTCGTCGAGCACCGTCACGGTGAACGGCGCCGACGCCGGGGTCGTCACCTTCCCGCACACCACGTGGGGCAACTGGCAGTCCGTCACGCACCAGGTCGAGCTCCAGCAGGGCTGGAACACCGTCGCGCTGACCAAGCTCACTTGGTACACCGAGCTCGACGCGCTCGACGTCTTCCCGGCCGAGGTGCCGCCCGTCGACCCGCAGGTCACCGTCACCGCGCAGCCTCGCTGCCTCGGTGGCACGCCCTATCTCGCCGTCCGCGCGACGAACGACGGCGACGAGACCGTCGCCCTCGCCGTCACCACCCCGCACGGCGAGCGGGCGTTCGCCCAGGTGGACCCGGGCAAGAGCGCGTACCAGTCGTTCAAGGTGCGCGGCGGGGCGCTCGAGGCGGGCGAGGCGCTCGTGGCGGTCACCGACGTCGCCGGCACGACGACGGAGGTGACGGCCGCGTACGACGCGCTCACCTGCGCGTAGCCGCCTCCTGACCAGCAGACCGCGGTGCCGCCCGGCCGATGGGCGGCACCGCGGTCGTGCGTCCGGGCCGGAGCGACAGGTCCGCGCGCCCAGGGCTGCGCCACAGGTCGAGGCGGGGGATCGTGCGGCGGTCAGCCCCGGGGACGGTCCCACGGCAGGTGGGCCCGGACGACGAACCGGCCGTCCTCGACTCCCGCCGAGAACGTCCCGGCGAGCGCCTCGCAGCGTTCGCGCATCCCGACGATCCCGGTGCCGCTGCCGGGGACGCCCAGGGCGTCCGCGGTGAGCGCGTTGCGGACCGTGAGGTCGACGCCGTCGCCGGGCCGGGCGCGCACGTCGACGTCCGCGCGGGCGCCCGGGGCGTGCTTCATCACGTTCGTCAGCGCCTCCTGCACCACCCGGTACACCGCGCGCGTGAGCGCCGGCGGCGCGGAGTCCGCGTCCGTGACGAACACCGTCGCGGCGAGGTCGACGCCCGACGAGCGCGCCTCGTCGAGCAGCGCGGCGAGGTCGCCGAGCGCCGGGGCGGAGCCCGTGTACTGCTCCGCGCCGTCGCGCAGCGACGTGATGAGCGCCCGCATCTCCTCAAGCGCGCGGTGGGCGGACAAGCGCATGGTCCGGGCGGCGTCGGCCACCTCCGGGTCCTCGGTCGTCACCTCGAGCGCCGACGCCTGCAACGACATGACCGACAGGTTGTGCGCGACGGTGTCGTGCATCTCGCGCGCGATGAGCTCGCGCTCGTCCTGCCGCGACAGCTCGGTGCGCAGGTGGTCGGTCTGGCTGCGCAGGTCCTCCGCGTGCGTGCGCAGCGTCTCGGCGCGACGGGTCTCCACGGCGGCGGTCTGCTCGGCGACGTGCGCCCGGCCCGCGTAGCGGCGGACCAGTCCCGCGCCCACCGAGAGCGCGACGAGCAACACCCCGATGACGACGTAGCCGGCCGGGGGAAGGTAGGTGGTCTCCCCGCCGGTGGCAGGCGTGAAGGAGAAGATCACCGAGTCGCCAGGTCGTGCGGCGTCGCGCCAGAACGACGCGGCCACGGCCGCCGCGGTGGCCGCCACCGACCCGAGGAGCGCCGGACGCCGGTCCTCGCGTGCGAGGACGAACGGCAGCGCGAGGAGCGGGGCGAGCGCGCCGACGGGTGTGAGGATGCCTGCCGCGGCGGTCCCGAGACAGACGGCGACGGGGTGGCGGATACGCCAGATCACAGCGGCGGAGACGCACGCGGCGAGGACAAGCCACAGGATCGAGAGCCCGAGCTGGCCCCCGCTCAGCTCCTGGCCGTGGCGTGCCGAGTCGAACGACAGGCCGACGATGCCGACGAAGAACGTCGCGGCGACCGCCACCGTGGTTCCTGCGCCGGACCAGAACCGCCGCGCCCGCCCGGGGGCGGGGGCCGCCGTCGGGCGCGCGCCGCCGACGGGGTGCGGCGGAAGGTGGCCGATGTGGGCACCTGCGGCGGCCGGGCCGGTCGGCGCAGCCGGCCGGGTGGGCCCGGGATACCCGGGTGGCGGGGCGCCCGGGTGGCCGGGCGCCGGGTAGCCCGGTGGAGGCGCGGCGCCCGGCGGCACCGCGGGGCCGCCCGGCTGCTGCGGCGGGGGGTACATGCGGCGAGCATACGCACGGGCGCCGACGCCCGGCCTCCGCCGACCGGCTCGCGCGACCGGCCCGGATCTCCTCCGGTCGGACGGCCCGGACGAGCCGGTCGGGCGATCCGCCGGACGGTGCCGCGCGGCCACGATCGTCCTCGAACGCAGCGACCACGACGCACCGAGGAGACCACGATGTCCGCACCCCACGAGGGCCAGCGCCCCGACCAGCCGGGCGCGTACCCGGCCCAGCCCGGCCCGACGCCGCCCCCGGGCCAGCCCTACTCGTCGCCCCTCGGGCCGGGCGCCCCCGGAGCAGCCGGCCCGACGCCGCACGCCCCCCACCCCGGTCAGGCGGGCTGGGCCGGTCAGCCGGGTCAGCCGGGTCAGGAGGGCTGGGCCGGTCAGCCGGGTATCCCGGGCCAGCCGGGCTTTTCGGGACAGCCGAGTCAGCCGGGTGCGGCCGCGTTCGCGGGGCAGGCGCCGGGTGTCCCGCCGCGCAAGAGCTGGTTCGCGCGGCACAAGATCCTCACGGGCCTCGGGGTGGTCGTGATCCTCACCGTGATCGGGGCCGCGCTCGGCGGCGGGGGAGGGGACGAGCCCGAGGCGCCGGCACCGGTCGCGGGGTCGAGCGCTTCGCAGGACCCCGCCGAGCCCGCCCCCGAGGCGCCGGACGAGGAGCCCGCTCCGGAACCCGCGGCGGCCGTGGTCGGCACGCCGGTGCGCGACGGCAAGTTCGAGTTCACCGTGACGTCCGTGGAGACGGGGGTCCCCACCGTCGGGGACGAGTTCCTCAACGCGCAGGCGCAGGGCCAGTTCGTGCTCGTGCACGTGACGGTGACGAACATCGGCGACCAGGCGCAGATGTTCGACGGCAGCAGCCAGAAGCTCGTCGACACCGCCGGGCGCGAGCACTCCGCCGACACCAGTGCGGCGATCTACCTCGGCGACGCGAACTCGTTCCTCACCGACATCAACCCGGGCAACAGCGTCGAGGGCACCGTCGTGTTCGACGTCCCCGCCGACGCCGTCCCCGCGAGCGTGACGCTGCACGACTCCTTCTTCTCCGGTGGGGTCGAGGTGTCGCTCGGCTGAGCGCAGGCGCCCTCTCCCGCGCCGCCGCGACGGGCCGGAGCCACGGACGGACACGGTCCCGCGCTCGCTGCACCGCCGCGCATCCCGCACCCGGACCTCGGGGGCAGGGGTGCGCGGCGGTGCGCGTCAAGCGCCTGGGAGGTCGTCGGTCACCAGGCGCGACCTGGCCTCGTAGACCTGGAGCGGGTCGGCCGCGCTCGTCGTCGTCGCGGTGCCCGTGACGTCGGTCCAGCTCGGCGTGCCGGTGATCCGGAACTGCCCGGACCACGTCGTGGTCAGCGTGATCGTCACCCGGTCCGCCGGCTGGCCGTACGTGTGCGCGACGGTGTGGTGCGGGTACGCGGCGCCCGGGTCGGTCGTCGTCACCGGACCGCTCCCGTCGCCGTAGTCCCAGGTGAACGACCGCGGGGTCGCCCGGATCTGGACCGGGATGCCGAGCAGCGTCGTGTCGAGCACCTGCTCCTCGGGCTCGGTGTAGGTGATCGTGGGCACGTTGACCACGGTCCAGCCGTCCGGCGGCTGCACGACGACGGGCGAGGGCGCGAGCGTCAGGGTGGCGAGGGCTCGCGATGCCTCGTCCGCGAGGTCAGCTGGCGTCACGCACGACTGGTCGGCCACGGGTGCGCCCGCTGTCGACCACTCGCCAGGCGTGCCGTCCGCGCCGATCTCACGGGTCTGGCGGTACAGCGCGCCCAGATAGTAGGAGTTCGCGTCGCACTCGAGCCCTTCGGTGACGAGCCGCTCCCACTCGGCGCAGCGGCCCGAGAGGTCGGACGTCGGGTCATCGAGGCCATCGAATAGTGCGCACGTCGTCTGCGCCGCGCGAAAATACTTCTCTGTCGTTGGCGTGCCTGGTCGACCCGTTTCGTAGTCGCGTCCGCCTCGAGTTTGGACCTCCGCTTCTACGGATACGTTCTGACCCTCGATGTCCCCAGTGGTGCTCCAGTCGCCAGGGGGAAACGCGAGCGCGAGACCACTCGTCGCGACTACGCCCAGGGTCTGCAGAGACGGCACTAGGCACCATCCTCAGGGAGTGGCGCGATCTCAACAATCACCCAGTCGTCATCCGACTTCCCAACTTCTATCCGAACCGCCATGGATGTCGCCGACTCGCTGGCGACTTCCGATCCATCAGCTGCTGTGACCTTCAAGGCATCCTGGGAGAGCGTCCCGTCCAGCGGAAACACACCAGTCTGTGGATCTCTCACGTACTTGAAAGGGTCGTCCATGTCCAGCGTGATGCGACCGCCCTCGTAGGCGCTTCCAGATTCGCGGAGCCATTCGACCTTGTCTAGGGAAGCCGCGCAGTATCCGCATTCTGCGTGTGACATTGCTTCCCACTCCGCGCTGTCCTGGCTCGACATCATGTCGGAGTAGAGCCCGAGAAAGTACTCCGCCGCCGCAGCAGCACCCTCGGCGTCGTCGCGCTCCATAGCCGCGGGTCGTTCGGGCTTCGGTGGCCCGGTCGTGGTCGGCTCGGGTTCGGGCGTCTCCGTGACGGACGGCTCGGCCGACGTCTCGACCGGCGGTGACGGCGCGGGTTCACCCCCGCCGGTGCACCCGGCGACCAGGCACCCGGCCGTCACGACGACGCCCAGGGCGAGCGTTCGCCGTCGGGCGTTGCTCCTCGACCGGAGCGCTCGGGCGCTCCCCACCGTTCCTGCCGGTCGTCCTCCGACCGGCGCATGACGCCTACGACTCACCAGACCCCCTGCCCGCGAACCGGGCGCGGCCCGGACCGGGCGGCACCGCGCGAACGCCACGAACCTAGCGAAACGCCGCGCGAGGCGGAACCGTCCGTCCCGCCCTGTGGACGACGCGTCACGAGGTGTCCACCACGTGACCGCTCCACAGGTGCGGGTGGCGCGGCGGGCACGGCTCGGTGAACGTTGCCCGACGCCCGTCCCCGCACCCGCCCATTCCCGCACAAAACCGGCGCCGCCGCTTCCTATGCTCCGAGTGGCCGCCCACCCGCAGGACGGGTGCCGCGCCGGCCGTGACCTGCACCCTCGGACGAGCGGACCTGTGCTGTGACCACCGTTCTCACCCCGGAGTCCCCGGGCTCCCCGGGCGCGCCCCGCGGCGCCGCGCCGGGCCCCACCTCCCCGGCCACGGGCCCGGGCGCGACCCGCCCGGGCGCGCCGGGATCGCCGGCCGGCCCGACGTCGTCGGGCACCGACCGCGAGGTCCAGACGCTGCACCGCAGCCGCCTGGGCGCGCGCCGCCGTCGGCGCAACCTGCTGTGGGCGCTCCTGCTCGCGGGCCCGAACGTCCTGCTGCTGCTGGTGTTCGTCTACCGGCCGCTGCTCCAGAGCTTCTACCTCTCGACCCTCCAGTGGAACCTCGGGTCCCCGGTCGCGCGGCCGGTCGGGCTGGGGAACTACGTCGAGTGGTTCACCGCTCCGACGACGGGCCGCATCGTCACGACGACGCTCGTCTTCACGCTCGCGACCGTCGGCGGCGCGATGGTCCTCGGCCTGGGCCTGGCGCTGCTCCTCAACCGGAAGCTCCGGGGCCGGGGAGTGGCCCGGACCGTCGCGTTCGCGCCCTACGTGCTGTCGGGCTTCGCGGTCGGGATCCTGTGGCTGTTCATGTTCGACCCGCGCTACGGGCTGGTCCGGGAGCTGCTCGGCTGGGTCGGCGTCGCGTCGCCGCAGTGGTACACGCAGCGCCCGTGGCCGCTCGTGATGATCGTCGTCGTCTACCTGTGGAAGAACCTCGGGTACGTCGCCCTCATCTACCTGGCGGGCCTCCAGTCGGTGCCGCAGGACCTCAAGGACGCCGCCGCGCTCGACGGCGCGTCGTCGGCCCGGACGCTGCGCTCGATCGTCCTGCCGCTCCTCACCCCGACGACGTTCTTCCTCGTCGTGACGATGCTCCTCGCGTCGCTCCAGTCCTTCGACATCATCAAGGCGATGACGCAGGGCGGCCCGCTCGGCTCGACGACGACCCTCATGTACTCGATCTACGAGGAGAGCTTCGTCAACGGGCGCGCCGGGTACGCGTCGGCGGTCGCCACGGTCCTGTTCCTCGTGCTGCTCGCGGTGACCGCGGTGCAGATGCGGTTCGTCCAGCGGAAGGTCCACTACGCATGAGCGCCGTCGCGCCCGCCCGTCCCGAGACGGCGCCCGCCACGCCGGCCGCCCTCGCGCCCCGCCCGTCGGGCGCACCCCGTGCCCGACGCCGGGCCCTCCAGCCGGGCGGGTACCTCGCCCTGGTCCTCGCGACCGTCGTGCTCGGCGCGCCGCTGGTGTGGATGGTGCTCGCGAGCATGAAGACGCCCGCCGAGCTGTACACCGTCCCGCTGCAGTGGCTCCCGGGCAGCGTGAACCTCGACAACTACGCGCAGGCCGCAGACTCGATCCCGCTGGGGCGCCTGCTGCTCAACAGCGTCGGGATCACGGTCGTGGGCGCGGGCCTCAAGGTCGCGCTGGGCCTCACGTGCGCGTACGCGCTCGTGTTCCTCGACTTCCCGTTCAAGAAGGTCGTGTTCGGGCTCGTCATCGCGACGCTCATGATCCCGCCGCAGATCACGATCATCCCCAACTACACGCTCGTCGCGAGCCTCGGGTGGCTCAACACCTACCAGGGCATCCTCGTGCCCGGCCTGGCGAGCGCGTTCGGGACGTTCCTGTTCCGGCAGCACTTCCTCACGCTGCCGCGCTCGATCCTCGAGGCCGCCGAGCTTGACGGCGCGGGGCACTGGCGCAAGCTCTGGCGGTTCGTCGTGCCGATGAGCACACCGACGCTCGCGGCCGTCGCGCTCGTGTCGGTCGTGACGGAGTGGAACGACTACCTGTGGCCGTTCCTCGTCATCGACCGGCCCGACAAGATGACCCTCCCCGTCGGCCTCACCCTGCTGCAGAACACCGACGGCATGACGAACTGGGGCGTCCTGCTCGCCGCGACCGTGGTCGTGACGCTGCCGATCCTCGTCGTCTTCCTCGTCCTGCAGCGCCGCCTCGTCGCGGGCCTCACCGCGGGCGCCGTCACCGGCTGACCCGCGCGCCCGCCCGGCCACCAGACTCCCCGGCCCGCCCGCAGCGGTCCGGGTTCCCCGAAGCGCACCGAGACCCGGTGCACGACCTGAAGGAGCACCTGTGTCCCACCGCACCGCACCCGGCGCGCGCCGCCGTCGGGCCCGCGCCGCCGCCACCGCCCTCACGGCGGTCACCGCCCTCGCGCTCACCGCGTGCGCCGGCCCGAGCGTGGCCGGGGCCGACGGCGCCGGCACCGCGGGCGACGACGCGGCGGCCGAGGCCGTCGACTGGTCCGCCGTCGAGCCCGCGTCCGAGATCACGTGGTGGAGCAACCACCCCGGCACGTCGCAGGAGATCGAGCAGGAGCTCATCGACCGGTTCGAGGAGGAGTCCGGCATCACGGTCAACCTCGTGACCGCGGGCGCCAACTACGACGAGGTGGCCCAGCGCTTCCAGGCCGCCTCGCAGACCGACGAGCTGCCCGACGTCGTCATCGCGTCCGACGTGTGGTGGTTCCGCTACCACCTCAACGACCAGATCCTGCCGCTCGACGACGTGCTCGAGTTCGTCGACGCCGACGCGGACGACTTCCAGCCCGCGCTCTATGCGGACTACGAGTACGACGACCAGCACTGGGCCGTGCCCTACGCGCGCTCGACGCCGCTCTTCTACTACAACAAGGACCTGTGGACGGCGGCCGGCCTGCCCGACCGCGGCCCCGAGACGTGGGCGGAGCTCGAGGAGTGGGACGCGTCGCTCAAGCCGCTCGTCCCGTCGGGCGGCTCGACGCTCGGCCTGTCCACCGGGCCGTCGTGGGGCGCGTGGTGGTTCGAGAACATGATCTGGGGCCAGGGCGGCGCGTACTCCGACGGGTTCGACCTCACGCTCGACTCGGAGGAGTCGGTCGCGGGCGGCCAGTTCCTGCACGATCTCTTCCACGAGAAGGGCGTCGCGACGCTCTCCGCGGACGACGCGATGGTCGACTTCTCGTCGGGTCTCATCGCCTCGACCATCGGCTCGACGGGCTCGCTCAAGGGCGCGCTCGACGCGGCGTCGTTCGAGGTGGGCACGGCCTACCTACCCGACGGCCCTGACGGCGGCGGCACCCCGACCGGCGGCACCGGGCTCGCCATCCCGGCGTCGAAGTCGCCCGAGCAGCAGCTCGCCGCGGCGATGTTCCTCGCGTTCCTCACGAACACCGAGAACACCGCGTACTTCTCGCAGAACACGGGCTACATGCCGGTGCGCACGTCGGCCGTCGAGTCCGACACCATGAAGGCCATCTACGAGGCGACGCCGCAGTTCCGCACGGCCGTCGACCAGCTCGCCGACAAGGCGCGCCCGCAGGACGACGCGCGCGTCTTCATCCCGGGCGCCGACGCGCTGCTCAACGAGGCGATCGAGCAGATCGTCATCGAGGGCGCCGACCCGGCGGCCGCGTTCGAGTCCGTCGCGCCGCGCATCGAGACGGCGTACAGCGAGAACGTGGAGCCGTACCTGTGACGGCGACCGCCCTCGCGCCCACGGGCGCGGTGCCGGAGCGGGCTGCGCGCCCGCGGGTGATCGCGCACCGCGGCAACAGCTCCGTCGCGCCGCAGAACACGCTCGCCGCGTTCGAGGCGGCGTGGCGGGCCGGCGCGCACAGCATCGAGATCGATGTGCAGCTCACGGCCGACGGCGAGCCCGTCGTCATCCACGACGACACCGTGGACGCGACGACGTCCGGCAGCGGCACGGTCGCGCGGCTCGACCGCGCGGCGATCCGGGCGCTCGACGCCGGGTCGTGGTTCTCCCCGGCGTTCGGCGGCCAGCGCGTGCCGACGTTCGCCGAGGTCGTCGACCTCCTCGTGCGGCGGCCGGGCACCGACCTGCTGCTCGAGCTCAAGGGGTCGTGGACGGTCGAGCAGGTGCGGCGCGTCACCGGGCCGATCCGCTTCGCGGGCATCGCCGACCGGGTCGTGGCGCAGAGCTTCTGGCCCGAGACGGTCGCCGCGTTGCGCGAGGCCGACCCGGGCCTGCGCCGCGGGCTGCTCGTCGTGGCGCTCGACGACGACGTGCTCGCGCGGTGCGCCGAGCTCGACGTCGTGACGTGCAACCCGATGGGCGCGCTCCTCCTCGAGGACGCGGGCCTGGTGCAGCGCCTGCACGACGCCGGTCTCGAGGTCGCGGTCTGGACGCTCAACGAGCCCGCGCACTGGGCCGCCGCGGTCGACCTCGGGGTGGATGCGATCATCACCGACCGGCCCGACCGGCTCGCAGGCTGGCTCGCGGCCCGCGGGGTCTGAGGCCCGGACCGGTCGCACCGGGGTCGCGCGCCGGACGGTCGTCGTCCGGCGCGCGGCCCCGGTCTCGCGCCCCGCCGCGGACGCCTCCCGGGGTCAGCGCACGACGATCGTCGTGACGACGTCGGTCACGCTCGGCCGGGGCGGCGTCGACCCGAAGCCGAACCGGACCGGCGGGACGACGTCGCGCAGGTCGCCCAACGACGTCCCGTCCCAGCGCGTCTGCGCGGCGACGAGCGCGCGGACGTCCGTCGCGCCGTAGTGCTCGGTGCGCCCCGGCCCCGCGCTGCCCCGTGTCCGGACCCCGCGCAGCAGCACGCGCGCGACAGGGTCGGTGAGCACGGTCGCGTGCCGCGACGTCGCGACGCGGTGCGGCACCGCGCGCAGCACATGACCCAGGACGGTGCGCGGCCCGACGGCGAGCCGCGCCTCGAGCGGCCCGGCCACCACGTGCCAGCCCGGCCGGCTGCCGCGGCCCGGTCGCGCACCCGCCTCGTGGTCGCGGGTGGCAGCGGGCACGGCGTGGGCCGGCTCGTCCGTGACGCCGACCGGCACCAGGACGACCCGGTCGAAGCGGTAGGTCGACGCGACGAGCTCCGCGACGGGGCGCGACGGCGCGAGGAGGAGGCGCTCGCCGTCGGGCCGCTCGACCATGACGTCGGCGAACGCGCCGAACGGCGACGCGTCCCAGCGCCCGACGACGACGCGCGTCCCGGACGCCGTGCCCCAGCCCGCGATGCGGCCGCGGAACCGCAGGACGCTCGACATCCCGGCAGCGTAGGCCGCGCCCGGCGCGCCCGCCCCCGTTCGGCGCGCGAGCCGTCGCCCGGGGCGGGACGCTCGGGGGAGGCGGCGACCGCCGTCGGGCAGCAGGAGGTGACCCGTGCCGAAGACGACGCGCGACGGCGACGCGAGGCAGTCCGAGATCCCCAGCACGCTGCAGCGCTCGGACGAGAAGGCGCAGCGTACGTTCGCGAAGGCCTATGACGCCGCGAGGGAGCAGTACGGCTCCGAGGAGCGCGCGCGGCGCGTGGCGTTCGCGGCGCTCAAGCACACGCACGAGAAGATCGGCGACCACTGGGAGCCGAAGGACGAGCCCGGCCCGTCCGACGAGCGCGCCGAGGAGGGCGGACTCGACGCGAGCACCGACACCGCGGGCGGCGTCGACGCGAACGCGACCAAGGAGCACCTGCTCGACGTCGCGCGCCGGCTCGACGTCGACGGCCGCTCGACCATGACCAAGGACGAGCTCGTCGAGGCGATCCAGCGCGCCAACGACCGCGCGACCCGCCGCGCCCGCGGCGACTGACCCGCAGACCCCGCGACCCCACCTCCACCTCGCGCGACCGCGCCTCTACCTCGCCGAGGTAGAGCCCCGGTTCCGCGAGGTAGAGCCGTGGTCCTCGGGCGGTCGGCTCGTCGGGGTCAGGCGGGTCGACGGCGGTGGGGGACCCGCACGCGGTCGAGGTCCTGCGCGACGGTGAGCTCGCCGTCGAACACCTCGCGGGCCTCGCGCCAGAACTCCGTCGGGTCGGGGTACCGCTGGGAGAAGTGCGTGAGGACGAGCGACCGGACGCCCGCCTCGGCCGCGACCGTCGCCGCCTGCCGGGCCGTGAGGTGGCCCCAGCGCTCGGCCTGCTCGCGGTCGCGGTCGAGGAACGTCGACTCGATGACGAGCAGGTCGACGCCGTCCGCGAGCCGATGCACCGCGTCGCACAGGCGCGTGTCCATGACGAACGCGAACGACTGGCCGGGCCGGGGGCCGCTCACGTCGTCGAGGGTGACGGTCCGGCCGTCGGGCGTCGTGACGCGGCCCGCGCGCTGCAGCTCGCCCACGACAGGCCCCGCGAGCCCGTGACGGGCGAGGAGCGCGGGGTCGAGCGACCGGCCGTCGGGCTCGTCGAGGCGGTAGCCCACGGCCTCGATCGTGTGGTCGAGACGCTCGGCGCGGAGCGTGAAGCCCGGCTCGGGGCGGCCGGGGACGGGCGGGACCACGCCGTCCGTCGTGACCGGCTGGAGCTCCAGGTGGCCGCGGCGGTAGTGGGCGCTCGCGTCGAGCAGGTGGTTCACCCACCGCTGGCCCGACGCCGGGTAGGTCACCCCGATCGTGTGCCGCACCCCGTCGCCGCTGATGCGCTGGGAGACGCCCGCGAGGCCGAGGCTGTGGTCGCCATGCAGGTGCGTGATCGCGATGCGCGTGAGGTCGGTCGCCGACACGCCGGCGAACGTCATCTGCCGCTGGGTGCCCTCGCCGGGGTCGAAGAGGATCGCCTCGTCGTCCCAGAGCAGGACGTACCCGTTGTGGTTACGCGTGCGGGTCGGGACCATGCTGGCCGTCCCCAGGACGACGAGCTCGCGGCGGGACATGGGCCCAGCGTGCCACGCCGCGCTCGCTGCCGGGCTCGTAGGGTGGCAGGAGACCCCCGCACCCGAGAACCGGAGAACCATGCGCCTGCTCCTCGTCCGTCACGGACAGACCCCGTCCAACGTCGCCGGCCTGCTCGACACCGCCCTGCCCGGGCCGGGCCTCACCGCCCTCGGGGCGCGCCAGGCGGCGGCGATCCCGGACGCGCTCTCGGGCCGCGTGGTCGACGGCGTCGCGGTGTCCACGCTCGTGCGCACGCACCTCACGGCGGCGCCGCTCGTCGAGCACCACGGTCTGGAGCCGCTCGAGCTGGACGGCCTGCGCGAGGTCGACGCGGGCGACCTGGAGATGTCCGCCGACCACGACGACCACGCTCTCTACCTGGAGACGGTCTTCGCCTGGGGCCGTGGCGAGCCCGACCGGCGGGTGCCCGGCGGCCCCGACGGCACCGAGTTCCTCGACCGGTACGACGACGCCCTCGCCGCCGTCGCGCGGACCGGGTGGGAGACCGCCGTCGTCGTGTCGCACGGCGCGGCGATCCGCGCGTGGGCGTGCGCGCGCGCCGCGGGTGTCGACGTCGACCGGCTCGCGTGGACCCCGCTCGCGAACACCGGGCTCGTCGAGGTCGAGGGGGACCCCGCGTCGGGCTGGCGGTTCGTCGGGCTGAGCGACGGGCCGCTGGGCGGCGCGTTCCTCGACGACCTCGTCGCGGAGGACCCGACGGGAGAGTCCGTCGACGAGGAGGAGCGCCGCGCCGCGGCGGACGACTGAACCCCTACCACCCGGTCGGAATGACGCAATGATCAGATCATTGCGTCATTCCGACGCATCGCACGGATCTGGCGGTCGTCACGTTCGTGACATACGCTCGACGGATGGCCGACGCACCGCTGCCCGCGCCGAACGAGCGCGCGCTCGAGTCCGACATCGTCACGGACCTGCGCGAGCAGATGACGTACGGGTCGTACCTGCACCTCGACACGCTGCTCGCCGCGCAGGAGCCCGTGAGCGACCCGGAGCACCACGACGAGATGCTGTTCATCGTGCAGCACCAGACGACGGAACTCTGGCTCAAGCTCGTGCTGCACGAGCTCCTGTCCGCGCGCGACCTGCTCGCCGCCGACGAGCTGGGCGCCGCGCTCAAGCGCGTCGCGCGCGTCAAGCACGTGCAGCGCACGCTCACCGAGCAGTGGTCCGTGCTCGCGACCCTCACCCCGAGCGAGTACGCGCAGTTCCGCGGGTTCCTCGGGCACGCGTCCGGCTTCCAGTCGTGGCAGTACCGCGCGGTCGAGTTCCTGCTGGGGAACAAGAACGCGCGCATGCTCGACGTGTTCGACGCCGAGCCGGACGCGCGGGCCGAGCTCGCCCGCCTGCTCGCCGAGCCGAGCGTCTACGACGAGTTCCTGCGCCACCTCGCGCGGCACGGCCACGACGTCCCGCAGCACGTCCTGGACCGCGACGTCACGGTCGCGCACACGCTCGACGACGACCTCGTCGAGGTCTTCCGGCGCATCTACGACGACCCGGAGACGTACTGGTCCGCGTACGAGACGTGCGAGGAGCTCGTCGACCTCGAGGACAACTTCCAGCTCTGGCGGTTCCGCCACATGAAGACGGTGCTGCGCATCATCGGCACCAAGCGCGGCACGGGCGGGTCGAGCGGCGTCGGCTTCCTCCAGCGCGCCCTCGACCTCACGTTCTTCCCCGAGCTGTTCGCCGTCCGCACCGAGATCGGGCGGTCGTGAGCCTCGGCCGGGCGGGCGACGGCGGCACCTGGCTCCCGCCGCTCGCGGACGCGCACGTGCACCTCGGCCTCGTCGACCCGGTCGCGGTGCGCCGCGGCGGGATCGCGGTCGTGCACGACCTCGGGTGGGTGCCCGACGTCGCGCGCACCTGGCCCGGACGCCCCGGCTTCCCGGCGGTCGCGTTCGCGGGCGCGTTCCTCACCGCCCCCGGCGGCTACCCGTCGGACCGGTCGTGGGCGCCCGCCGGGTCGGTCGAGGAGGTCGGCTCGCCCGAGGCGGCCGTCGCCGCCGTCGACCGCCAGGTTGCCGCGGGGGCCTCGTTCGTCAAGGTCGCCCTGCACTCCGGCGCCGGTCCGGTGCCCGACGACGTCACCCTCGCCGCGCTCGTCGGTCACGCCCACGCGCGGGGCAGGGACGTCGTCGCGCACGTGGAGGGGCGCGGCATGGCGGCCCGTGCGTTCGAGGTGGGCGTCGACCGGCTGGCGCACGCCCCGTTCAGCGAGCGCCTGCCCGACGACCTCCTGGCGGCGATGGCCGGCCCCCGCGCCGAGCACGCCGTTCCACCTGGTCGAGCACGGGGTTACGGGCGAGATGAGCCGGATGGCGACCGTAACCCCGTGCTCGGCGGGGCGGGGGTGAGGAGGGTGAGCTGGGTGAGCACGCTCGACGTGCACGGGTGGGGAAGCCCGACGGCCGAGCAGGACGTCGCGATCGACAACGTCCGACGGTTCGTCGCGCTCGGCGGGACGGTCGTCTACGGCACCGACCTCGGCAACGGCCCGCTCCCGCCCGGTGTGAACGCCCGCGAGCTGCGGGCGCTCGCGGAGGCCGGCCTCGACGCGCGCGCCCTCCTGGGCGCGATCGCGCACGACGGCGCGGTGCCCGACCCCGAGGGCGCCGCAACCTGGGTCCCCGGCGAACCGCCCGACCTCGACGACCCCGACGACGTGGCCGCGTGGTTCGCGCGCGCCGTCGTCGTGGCGCGACCCGAGCCCCACGGTGCGCCGCGCGCACCCCGCACCCCGCACCCCGGAGGACACGCGATGACCGACCGCACCGACGGCACGACCACCGACCACGCCGCGCGGTCGGCCGAGCTCGACGCGGCGGACCCGCTCGCGCGGTTCCGCGACGCGTTCGTCGCGTCCGACGAGGTGACCGCCTACCTCGACGGGAACTCGCTCGGCCGGCCGACGCGCGCGTCGGCGGAACGGCTCGCGCGGTTCGCGACCGACGTCTGGGGAGCGCGGCTCATCCGCGGCTGGGACGAGGAGTGGTACGAGCTCCCGCTGACGCTGGGCGATCGGATCGGCGCGGTGACGCTCGGCGCGGCGGCGGGCCAGACGTTCGTCGGGGACTCGACGACCGTGATCCTCTACAAGCTCGTGCGCGCCGCGCTCTCGGCGCCGCAGGTCGCGGGCCGCGACGAGATCGTGCTCGACGCCGGGAACTTCCCGACGGACCGGTACGTGCTCGAGGGCGTCGCGCGCGAGCACGGCGCGACGCTGCGGTGGATCACGCCCGACCACGACGGCGGCGTGACCCCGGAGCAGGTGGCGGAGGTCCTCTCCGACCGCACCGCGCTCGTGCTGCTGAGCCACGTCGCGTACCGGTCGGGGTACGTGAGCGACGCCGCCGCGATCACGACGCTCGCGCACGACGCCGGGGCGCTCGTCCTGTGGGACCTGTGCCACTCCGCGGGCGCGGTCCCGGTCGAGCTCGACGCGTGGGGCGTCGACCTCGCGGCGGGCTGCACGTACAAGTACCTCAACGGGGGTCCCGGCGCGCCCGCGTTCGGCTACGTGCGCGCTGACCTCCAGGGCGCGCTCACGCAGCCGATCCAGGGCTGGATGGGGAGCGCGGCGCCGTTCGAGATGGGTCCGGCGTACGCGCCGCACGACGGCGTCCGGCGCTTCCTCTCGGGGACGCCCACGATCGTCGGGATGCTCGCGATGCAGGACATGCTCGACCTCGTCGACGCGGCCGGGATGGCGGCGGTCCGCGCCAAGTCCGTCGCGCTCACCGAGCACGCGACCGCTCTCGTGGACGACCTGCTGCTCCCGCTCGGCGTCCGGTACGCGTCGCCGCGCGACCCCGAGCGCCGGGGGAGCCACGTGACCGTCGACCACGACGCGTTCGAGGCCACGCTCCCGCTGCTCTGGGAGCGCGGCGTGATCCCCGACTTCCGCCGCCCGAACGGACTGCGCCTCGGCCTGTCCCCGCTCTCGACGAGCTTCGACGAGGTGCGCGTCGGCGTCGAGGCGGTGCGCGACGCCCTGGCCGAGGTCCTCGGCGGCCGGCCGAGCGGGCCGACGGTGCCGGGCGCGGCCGGGCCCGCGTGATCCTCGACGACCTCGACTCCCGGCCCGGGAGCACGACGTCGTTGCTGCGCACCGTCGTCGGGCTGTACGTCCGGGACCTGGGCGGTGCGGTCGCGGTGGCGGACCTGGTCGACCTGCTCGGCGCGCTCGGCGTGCCGCCCGCGGGGGCGCGCAGCGCGGTCTCGCGCGTCAAGGCCAAGGGCCTGCTCGTGCCCGAGACGCTCGACGACGGCCGCGCCGGGTACCGGCTCGCGCCCGACGCCGGGCCGATGCTCGCGCGCGGCGACCGGCGCATCTTCGGGTACCGGCAGCAGGGCGACGACGACCCGTGGTGCCTCGTGTCGTACTCGTTGCCGGAGGAACGGCGCGACGCGCGGCACCAGCTGCGCCGGCACCTCGCGTGGATCGGTGCGGGGAGCGTCGCGGACGGGCTGTGGATCACGCCCGGTCACCTCGTGGACGAGGTCGAGGAGATCCTCGTGGCGCTGGAGGTCCGGGACGCCGCGACGGTGTTCCTCGCGGGGGCGCCGCGCGTCGCGGGGTCGTTCGCGGACGCGGCGGCGCGCTGGTGGGACCTCGACCGGGTCGCGGCGCTGCACCGCACCTTCCTCGCCCGGCACGACGACGCGGGGGCCGACGGCGCCCCGTCCGCTCGAGCGGACGAGCCGCGCGACGCGTTCGCGCGGTGGGTGCGGGCCGTGGACGACTGGCGGCCGATCCCGTACGCCGACCCCGGGCTGCCGTCGGTCGCGCTGCCCGCCGACTGGCCCGGGACGGCGAGCGTCGCGCTCTTCGGCCGGCTCGGGCACGGGCTCGCGGACGCCGCGTCGCACCACGTCCGGGTCGTCGTCGGGCACCGAGGGGAGCACAGTGAGGGGATGAGCGACGTGACGCACGACCTTCCGGCCGCGGTGCGGACCCTCGTCGAGGCGACGAACGCAGGCGACACCGCCCGGTTCCTGACCGCGTTCACCGAGGACGCCATCCTCGACGACTGGGGCCGCCGCTTCCGCGGCCGCACCGAGCTCGCGAGCTGGGACCGGACGGACAACATCGGCAAGCGCTCGCACTTCGAGGTCTCCGGGCTGCGGCCGGGGGCGACACCCGACGAGGTGCTGCTCGACCTCACGGTCTCGGGGGACGGGTACAACGGGCCGGGCACGTTCACCGTCCGCCTGCGCGACGGGCTGATCGCGAGCCTCGTCATCTCCTGACCTGGGGCCGCGCGCACGCGCAGCCTCTCGCGGATGGTCGGCAGCCCGACATGACCGACAGGTCCGGCCGCTCGTGCGCACGGTGAGGTGGGGTCGATCACACCGGAGCGACTTCACCCGCCACGCGTTCTGGACGCCCGTCCAGTCCGGCCTACGGTGAGAGGGACGGGCCGGTCCCGGTCCGTCGGGACCGACCCCTACCCCACCCGATGGAGCTGTCCGCTCGATGCTGCCCTCACGTCTGTTGCCGCAGTCAACCACTCGTTCCGGCCGACGCCGCACCGCTGCCGCAGCCGTCGTCGCGCTGGCCGGCGCCGCGCTCGTGCTGCCCGCGTCGGGCGCCGTCGCCGCCGACGCACCGGTGAACCCGTTCGACCTGGCCGGGGGGTTCAGCGTCTACGCCCGCGAGGACGCCCACCTCGGCAACCACGAGACGGAGGGCTCGGTCGCGGTCGGCGGCGAGCTGTCCGTCCGTGCCGACGGGGGCATGTACGCGATCCTCCACCAGGCGGCCGGGACTGCCGACTACACGATCCCCACCGTCGACGGCGACCCCACCCGTCTCCTCGTGGGCGGCTACGCACCGACGTCGGGGACGGTCCAGATCACGAACGGCGGTGCGCCCGCGGACCGGGGTGCAGCGCTCCAGGGCTACCTCAAGGTCGTGGGTGACGACCCGGCGTTCGGCACGTACCAGCGCGCCGACTGGGTGCGGTACCGCACGTCGCTCGACGACTCGCCCGCCGTCGACGCCACGAACCAGAAGTGGCCCGACGGCGCCGCGACGGTGGCGACGGAGCGCGGCTCCGTGGCGGCGTACGTCGAGACGGGTGCCACGGGGGCCGCCGAGGTCCGCCGGTGCCTCGCCGACCTCGTGCCGAGCGGCGCAGCGCACGTGCTCTCCGTGACGGAGGACGTCGGCGACCGCGTCGTCCTCTCGGCGCTCGAGGCCGGGCGGCCGAACGTCGTCGACTACGCGGCGATCGCGGACGCGTACACCGTGCAGTTCGCCGACGGCGTGCTCCCGTCGGCCGACGCCCCGCTCATCGTCTCCGTCCCCGCCGGGACGACCGACCTGCAGGGCTCCGTGTTCGGCGAGGCAGGCAAGGCGGCCTCGTTCGTGATGTGGGACTTGTCGCGGCTCGACGGCCCGGTCACGCTCGGCGCCGGCGGGACGCGGCTGGACGGGTCGGTGTACGCGCCGACCGCCGACCTCACGGTCGAGGCGTCCCCGCTCGACGGGCAGGTCGTGGCGCGGGACCTCACCCTGCTCGGCGGGGAGGCGCACGCCTACCTGTTCGCCGGGTCGATCCCGTGCGGCACCGTGCCCGCCGAGAGCGGCAGCCTCACGGTGACCAAGCGTGTGCTGGGCGACGCCGCCCCGGTCGTCCCCGCGGGCACCGCGTTCACCGTCGCGTACTCCGTCGACGGGTCGGCGGGCGAGCTCACGCTCCCCGTGGACGGTACGGCGACCCTCGACGACCTCCCGCTCGGGGCCGAGGTGGTGCTGGGCGAGCCCGACTTCCCCACGGTCGAGGGCGTGGAGTGGGGCGCGCCGACGTGGCAGGTCGACGGTGGCACGGTCGAGCCGGGCGACGACGGCACGGTGCGGGTGGAGGTCGCCGCGGCCGCGGACGTCGCCGTGACGCTGACCAACACCGCCGACCGGCCGCTCGAGCCCACGCCCGCGCCGACTCCGACGACTCCGACGACCCCGACCGACCCCACGGACCCGACCGTGCCCACGACGCCCGACGTGCCGGGCGCGCCCGACGCGCCGGGAGCACCGGTCGACGGTGGCACGGGTGGTCTCGCGACGACCGGCGTGCAGGCCGCCGGTGTCGCGATCGCCGCGCTCCTGCTCGTCGCGCTCGGCACGGGCGTCCTCGTCCTCCGGCGGCGCCGGGGCGCCTGAGCCGCCTTCCCCTCGTCGCAGGCCTCGACGCCGCGTCCCTTCCGGGGCGCGGCGTCGTGCGTCTCCCGGGCCGGGCGGAGGACGGCCATCTGGCCGCCGCCGCGCGTTCACCGCGACGACGCGTGGGAGCCATCCCCGCTCCCTACTGTGACAGCGCTTCCCACCACGGGTCCGACGCCGCCACGGTGGTCCGACGGTCGTCGCCGCGCGGACCCCTGACCTGCGAAGGAATCCATGAACCCGCACGCCTCCCGGCTGCCCGGCGCGCTCGCGCGCGCGGCGGCGTCGGCGCTCGCCGTCTCGCTCGTCGGCACGGCGCTCGTCGCCGCGACCGCGACCTCGACGGCCGCCGCCGACGAGTCCCTGCTCTCGACGTCCGGCACGACCTGGCGCTACCTCGACGACAACACGAACCCGGCGGGATCCGCCGCGGACCAGCGCGTGTGGACGACCACCGCCTTCGACGACTCCGCGTGGAAGTCCGGGACGGGCGCGTTCGGCGCGAAGCGCGGCGCAGCGACGGGTATCGGCGCCGCCTTCCCGATCACGACGCTCCTCACCCAGTACATCGAGGGCACGACGACGGACGTCCCCACGTTCTTCTTCCGCACCGACGTGGAGCTCACCGCGGCCGACCTCGACGGCGTCCCGGCGTTCGAGGGCGAGATCGTCTACGACGACGCCGCGATCGTCTACGTGAACGGCGAGGAGGTCGTGCGCCTCGGCGACGACGACCGGAAGATCACCGAGAACCTCCAGTACCACGGCAACGGCCGCACGGACCCGGTGACGGGCACGTTCGTCGTCCCGGCCGACGCGTTCGAGCCCGGCGAGAACACGATCTCCGTCGCGCTCTACCAGGACGCGCCGACGAGCTCGGACATCTACCTCGACGTCCGCTCGCTCGTCCCGACGCACGGCGAGGTCCGCGACGTCGCCCTCAACGTCGGCGCGGACGAGACGCAGGCCAACGTCGCGTGGTTCTCGACGCTGCCCGGCGCGGGCGAGGTGCAGTGGGCCCGGGCCGACGAGACGGGCGGCGAGGTCGACTGGCGGACGGCCGCGACGTCGTCGTCCCGGAACGGCGCGGCCGCGGACGGCGCGACGTACCACCACGCCACGCTCACCGGGCTCGAGGAGGACGCGGCGTACGCGTACCGCGTGGGCAGCGCGGCGACCGGCTGGTCCGCGCCGTCGACCTTCACGACGGGGACGTTCGGGGACGAGTTCTCCGCGCTGTTCGTCGGCGACGCGCAGATCGGTGCGAGCGGCAACGCCGCGAACGACGCGGCACGCTGGGCCGCCAACCTCGACACCATGACCGAGCGACACCCGGACACGGCGTTCCTCATCTCCGCGGGCGACCAGGTGGAGAACGCGGGCAGCAGCCAGCAGTACGCGGGCTTCCTCGCGCCGCGCCAGATGCGCGAGCTGCGCTTCGCCGTCCAGGACGGCAACCACGACACCGCGTCGGCGCTCTACGACCAGCACTACGCGATGCCGAACCTCTCGGCCGAGCAGCGCCGCGACTACTGGTACGCGTACAACAACGTGCTCGTCGTCGCGATCGACTCGAACGACTCGTCCGCGACGCAGATCGCGGGGCACCAGGCGTTCCTGCGCGACGTGGTCGGCACGCACGGCGACGAGTACGACTGGGTCGTCGTGACGTTCCACCACTCGCTCTACAGCCAGGCGTTCCACTCGCGCGACACGGACGTGGTGCGCATGCGCGAGGCGCTCTCGCCCGTCTTCAGCGACCTCGGCGTCGACCTCGTCCTCGCGGGCCACGACCACATCTACACCCGCTCGTACCTCATGGAGGGCGCGACGCCGGTCGTCCCGGCCGCGGCGCCGGCCGAGGGCGACGTGCTCACCCCGGAGGAGGACCAGGTCCTCTACCTCACGGGCAACTCGTCGTCGGGCTCGAAGTTCTACGACTTCGACGGCGCCAAGCCGTGGACGGCGCGCTGGGAGCAGTCGCGCGAGGCCAGCTACTCCGACCTCGACGTCACGCCCACGTCGCTCACCGTCACCACGTACGCGACCGGGTCGCAGCGCGTGGTCGACCGGGTGACGCTCCAGCGCGAGGACGAGGCGGGCCCCGCGCTCGCCGTCGAGACCAGCGCCCGCTGCCTCGCGGGCACGGCGTACGTCGCGGTCCGCGCGACGAACACCGGTGACATCCCGGCCGACGTCACCCTCGCGACGCCGTTCGGCACGCGCACGGTCGCGGCGGTCGCGCCCGGCAAGGCCGCGTACCAGTCGTTCTCGACGCGGGCGGTCGCGGCCGACGCCGGGTCCGTCACCGTCACGGGCACCCTGCCCGACGGCGGCGCCTCCTCCGCCCAGGACGTCGCCTTCCCGGCGGTCTCCTGCGGCTGAGGCCGCTCGTCCTTCCGGTGGCGCGAACGCGCTGCCGGCTCAGGCGGGGTCGTCGAGCGGCTGCACGACGACCCCGCCGAACCGCGCCTCCTGCGCGCGGAGCGCGACGCCGTCGATCCAGACCCGCCCCGCGAGCACGTCGGCCGACGCGGGCGATCCGTCCGGGCGCTGCGCGGTGTACCCGCCCGTGATGGTCGCGTTCGCCAGCACGACGGGACGACCCTCCTCGTCGGTGACGTCCTGCGCGCACCACCCGCACACGTGCCGCGGGTAGCGCGGGTTCTCGCGGAGCAGCGTCCCGCACAGCGGGCAGTGCTGCACGGGGCGCGCGTCGCCGTCGGGCAGGACGAGCGCCTCGGAGCGCACGAGGCCGTCCTGGGCGGTGCGGCGCGCCAGCGCCGTGAGCACGCGGCGGTCGATCCCGGGCCAGCCGTGGACGGCGGTCGCCCACTCGTCGGGCACCGCGCGGGCGCCGTACCGCGCGCCGAGCAGGCTCCCGGCGATCGCCGCGACGGTGTCGGTGTCGCCGCCGACGGCGACCGCGGCCTGGAGCGCCGCCGCCAGGTGGTCCCGGCCCGCGAACCGCGAGCGCTCGGGCGGGGACGTCGTCGCGATCGCGCGCCACGCCGCCTGGAGCGCGGTCACCGTGAAACCGTTCTGCCGGAGGTCGGCCTCGGGCCGGGCGGACTCCGCGTCCGCGATCCGCGCCGACCAGCGCGCCGCGGACTCCGGGTCGAGCAGGTCGAGACCGGCCCGCACGTCGAGCCGCTGCTCCGTCACCGCGACGCGTACCGCCTCGGACCACAGCACGCACGACTCGGCGGCGAGCGGGTCGGTGTGCGTGAGCGACGCGACGGCGCGCGCCGCGCGGGCGGTCGCGTCCCGGTCGCCGAGCGCGACGAGACCGACGACGCCCGTCCGCATCAGCGCGCCGTTCCCCGCCGTGCGGCCGGTCGCCGCGTGCAGCGCCGCGGACGCCTCGCGCAGCCGTGCGGCGGCGGGACCCCGGCGGGCGGCGGCGTCGCGCAGGACCGCGGCCGTCTGCGTCCCGACGTCGGACGCGCCCCCGGTGCGCCACGCCTCGAACGCGGCGGCGACGTCGTCGAGCGGCGTCGCCCCGAACGCGTCGGGCACGGGGGAGAGGACGTCGTGCGCCGCCGTCACGCGCGCGACGCACACCGACATCTGCGTGTCGTCGCTCCACTCGCCCGGCGCGTACGGTCCGAGCCCGCCCCCGCGCATGACCGCGACCTCGTCCCGGTGCCCGGGCCCGGGCGGCTGCGCGAACTCGTACGGCACACCGAGCGCGTCGCCCGCCGCCTGCGCGAGCAGTACGCCCGACGCGCGGTCGAGCAGGCCGTGGTCGAGCGGGTCGAGGGGTGCCGGGCGGGGAACGGGCGTCGTCGTCACGTCGCGATCGTGCCACGATGACCGCATGACGACGCCCGACGACCTCGCCGCCCTCGTCGCCTCCGTCGAGGCGGACGAGCGCGACCTCGTGCTCCGCACGTTCACGCACGACGACGCGTGGCGGCTCGGCTGCCTCCTCGTCGAACTCGCCGACGAGCGCGACCTGCCCGTGACGATCGACGTCCGCAAGGGGCCGCAGCAGGTGTTCCACGCCGCACGCGCGGGCACGACACCCGACAACGACACCTGGGTCGAGCGCAAGGTGCGGGTCGTCGAGCGGTTCGGGGCGTCGTCGTACCTCGTGGGCCTGCGGGCCCGGGCGACGGGGACGTCGTTCAACGAGAAGCACGACCTCCCGCTCCAGGAGTACGCCGCGCACGGCGGCGCGTTCCCCGTCCGCGTGGAGGGCGTCGGGATCGTCGGCGTCGTCACCGTGTCCGGGCTCGCCCAGGGTGACGACCACGCGCTCGTCACCGAGGCCCTGCGGTCGTTCCTCGGCCGCGCGGGCGCGGCCGAGGGCTGACCACCTACTCGCAGGCCACGCCGTCGCCGTCGCGGTCGAGCTTGGGGGCGTAGCCCGGCTCGCCGCGGAGCAGCGGGGCCGCGCCGGCGGCCCGCACCGCGTCGCAGTTCTGGTAGTACGTCGACGTGCTGCCCCCGGTGTCCGCGACCCCGGCCGGGGCGCTGGGCCGGGACTGCTGGGTCGAGCGGGCCGCGGCGGCGGCCGCCTCCGCCTGGGCGACGGCCGCCTCGCGGCCCTCGACGTCGGACACCCGGGTCGCCAGGTCGGCCTCGACGGTCGCGACCGCACCCTCGCGCGCCGCGACGTCGGCTTCCGACGACTGGAGCGCCGTCGCCCGCTCGTCCAGCTCGGTCTGGGCCGCCTGCGCGGCGGCCGTCTGCTCCTCGAGCGCGGTCCGCTCGGCGTCCAGCTCGGCGCGCTCGCCCTCGACCGCGTCCTGGTCGTCCGCCGCTTGCGCGACGAGGGTCCTGGCCTCGTCGAGCGCCCGGCCGGAGTTGCCCTGCCCGACCAGCAGCCCGACGACGAACAGAGCGACGCCCGCTGCGGTCAGCAGGGCCGCCCGGCGCCCGCGTCGAGGCCGCGTGGCCCCGGACGACGGTGCGGTGGTGGTGTCCTCGACCCAGAAGGTCCAACCCTCCGGCGCGGACGGCCAGGCAGGGTCCGGGGCCCAGCCCGGCTCGGGGCGCCAGTCTCCGGGGGCCACGGGCCAGCCGGGAGGGGCGTTGAATCTCAGGGCCATGCGTCGTCCTCGTCTCGCGGTCACCGCGTCGACGTCGACGGGCAGGACCGAACCCCGGGGGGCGTGAGGTGAACGCTAACGCGCGGTCAGCCGCCTCGGGGAGGGCCTGACGGGGTGAAAGGGACGTCAGTCCCAGCGGATCGGGACGTCCTCGAACGTCGGCCACGTCGGGACGACGTTCACGTACAGCGACTCGAGCGACGCGTCGAGCGGGCGCGGCAGGTACACCTCGTAGCCCACCGTGCGTCCGACGCTCGTACGCGCGAACAGCGGCTCGGTCTCGAGCTCGCGTGCCCCGCTGCCGCGGACCGGTGCGTACGAGACCAGCGCGCGGGGGTCGACGGCCGACGGGTGCAGCTCTCCTGCACCCGTCATGGCGTACACGCTGATGCGTTCCTCGTCACCGTCCACAGGGCCGAGCGGCGTGAGCTGGAGGCGCAGGCGCATGAGAGATCCGCGGACCACGATCGGCTCGATGCCGACGCGGACCTCCTCCTGGCGGCCGTCCTCGTTCGGGACGACGACCGTCTTCTCGACGACGGGCTCCGTGTCCGTCACGGGCTCCACGCGCGGGCGGTCGCCCGGCACGAGCTCCGCGGTGACGGGATCGAGCTCGTGCTCCTCGACCTCGAGGCCGCGCTCGCCCGGGGTCGTCCCGGAGTAGCGGAGCTCGACACGGCGGTTCTGGGCACGGTCGTCCGCGACGTCGTCACCGCCCTCCTCGACCTTGAGGCGCGTCTCCCCGTACCCCTGCGCCTCGAACGTGACGTCGGGTCGTACCGTCGCGGCAGCGTCGACGACGGCCTGCGCGCGCCGCTGCGAGAGGTCCATGTTGTCCGCCTCCTCGCCCACCGAGTCGGTGTGCCCGGCGACGCTCGCCGTCACACCGTCGGGCAGCTCGGCGGCGATCTCCTGCACGCGCTCGACGGCGGCCTGGGAGAGCTCGGCCGAGCCGACGTCGAACAGGACGTCGGTCTCGAGCGTGACGACGACCTCGTCCGCCTCGACCTCGACGTACTCGAGCGACGTGACGGCACCGGCGAGCTCGAACGTCGTCGCGACCCCCGGGTCGAACCGGGTCGTCGCACGGTCGAGGTCCTCCCGGGCGGGCGCGCCGCCGAGGTCGTCGAGGGTGAGCGGGTCGACGCCCGGGTCGAAGCCCTGCTCGTCCTCGCTCGCCGCGGCCGGGGTGCCGGACAGCGGACCCAGCACGAGCGCGACCGCCAGGGCACCGGCCGCCGTCGCGTGACGGCGCCTCACTCCTCGCTCTCCCAGGTCACGGGCACGTCCTCGAAGGCGGGCCAGGCGTCGTGGAGACGGACGTCCACGGTGCGGGGCTCTCCCTCCGGGCGGGGGAACCATGCCTGGTAGAGCAGCGGCCTGCCGTTGACGGTGTCCGCGGTGACGGGGTCCGTCGAGAGCTTCTGCCCGGACGCGGAGACGACGTCGTACTGCGTCAGCGCACCGACGTCGACGATCCGCGGGTTGTGGTCCTTGCCGAGCATGTCGTACACCGAGTACGTCTCGGCGGAGTCGTCGCCCGCGAAGTGCGGGGTCATGAGGACGCGGAGCTCCACCGTCGAGCCGTCCGCGACGAGGGACACGAGGCCGAGCGTGACCTCGTCCTCCGCCGACCCCGGGACCGGCAGGCGCGTCTCGAGGATCGGCTCGTACTCGGCGGCACCCACCACGACAGGAGTCGGCCCGTCCTCGGCCTCTCCCGTGCACGCGCCCAGGCTGAGGGCGGCGGTGAGGCCGAGGGCGCCGACGAGGGCGCGGCGTCGCAGCGTCGACCACCGCGTGCGAGGCAGGGTCGAGCGCGGTCTCCGGAGGCTCGTCATGGCACGGAGGTTAGCCGAACACGCGGCTCCCGTCGGCCACCGGACAGGGGGAGAGGTCCCCATCCGGAGGTCGGACGGGGCCGGCATCACGAGGGTGCCGGCCCCGCCGTCCGACCGCGCAGGGGCGTGCGCGGCCGGGTCGGAGGGCCGGCGCGACGTCGGGCGTCGCGCCGGCGGTGCGGCGTCAGGCCGCGCGCGTGACCTCGATGCGCTGGGGAGCGCGGCCGGCGAACACGCCGGCGACGGTCACGGTGAGCACGCCCGCGTCGTAGGACGCGCGGACGGCGTCGGCCTCCGCGGTCTTCGGCAGGGTGACGGTGCGGCGGAACTCGCCGAACCGGACCTCGCGGACGCGGCGCCCGGCCGGGGCGACCTCGGCCGCCTCGTCGGTGCTCGCCTCGGGCTGCTCGCCCTCGGCCTGCTCGGCGTCGTCGGCCGCCTCGTCCGACGCCCGGGCCGCCGGGGCCTCGACGACGCGCTGGTCACGACGCTCGCCGCGGACGACGAGCCGGCGACCCTCGAGCTCGACGGTGACGTCGCGCTCCGGGTCGACGCCCGGCAGGTCGAAGCGGGCGACGAGGTCGTCACCCTCGCGGTACACGTCGGCGGCGGGCGCGAAGCCCGTCGGGGCGACGCCCGCGCCGGACGGGCGCGTCCAGAGCTGGCGCACGAGCCGCTCGGTGGGGAGCGGACGGAACGGCGCCACGGTGTAGGTGCTGATCATGGTGGTCCTCCAGGTCGGTCGTGCCACGGGGGCCGTGGCGTCTGACCTGTGCAACCTTGAGCGTGCCCCGCTCAGTCCCGAGTTCGCGCACGACGAACGGGCTCAGCGGCGGCGCGCCGCCCGGCGGGCCTTGCGCGCGGACGCGGCGCGCTCCTCGGCGGCGTCGAGCCGCTCGTCGACCGCGCCGAGCGCCTCCCGCGCGGCGGACTCCGCGTCCCGCGCGTCGCTCAGGCGGGCGCGCAGCGCCTCGCGCTCGTCGGCGAGCCGCGCGAGCTCGTCCTCGACGCGGGCGAGCTCGTCCTCCACCTGCCCGACGGCGTCCCCCGCCTCGCGCGCGCGGGCGTCGGCGTCGTCGCGCTCGGCCTCCAGCCGGTCGACCTCGGCCGCGCTCTCCTCGACCTCGCGCTCGGCAGCCTCCTGGGCGTCCTCCTCGGCATCCTCCGGGGGCTCCGCACCGCCGGTCGTCCCGCCGTCGTCCGTGACTGCGCCCGTGCGCGCGCGCAGCTCGACGACGTCGGCCGGCTCGCCGCCCTCGTCGACGATCCCGAACCCGACGTGCTGGAGCGCCTGCGACAACCGGCCCGCCCGGACGAGCGCGCCCGCGTCCGGGTCCATGACCGCCGCCGTGAGGGTTTCCGCGAGGCGGTCGAGCGCCGTCCCGGACACCGCACGGCCCGCGATCTCGCCCGCGTCGCGCACCTCCCCGACGACGCGCTCCACCCGCTCGCGCCGCAGGCGGTCGAGCGTGCGCAGGCGCGTGCGGTCGCGGTCGGCCGTCGCGTCGCGCAGCTCGTCCCCGAGGCTCACGAGCGCGGCGACGTCGTCCGGCCGCTCGCGCGCCACCTGGTTCACGACCCATGCCGCCACCGTCGGCTTCGTGAGCCGGCCGACGCGCTCCGCTCCGACCGCGTCGCCCGACGCCTTGACCCGCTTGGCGGCGGCCGTGCGCGCGACGACGAACTGCTCGAGCGGCAGGGCGAAGAGGTCGTCGACGAGCGCGTCGACGTCGACCGCGTCGTCGCCGGGCTCCCCGGCCGCGGCGCCCGTCATGCTGCGCGTGCTCATGACGCCCAGCGTCGCACCCCGGTCTCGGGCGTGCGCCCGCTCGCGCCCTCGTGCGCGGCGAGCAGGTGCGCGAACGCCGCCTCGGTGACGACCGGGACGCCGTAGCGGCGCGCGGTGCGGGCCTTCGTCGAGAGGGAGTCGGGGTCGGCGGCGACGAGGAGCCGCGTGCGGCGCGTGACGTACGGCCAGGGGGAGAGGCCCGCGGCGCGGACGTCGCGCTCCCAGGCCTCGCGCGTCCGCGACATGGAGCCGGTGAGCACGACCTCGTCGCCCGCGTCGAGCACGAACGCGGGCCGGGTCGGGACCGTGGCGCCCAGGACGGCGGTGCCCGGTACCGCGGCACCCGGGGCCCCGACGTCCGCGACCGCGTCGACCAGGCGCGTCCCGAGCGCCGCCTCGACCGCTCCCGCGACGTCGTCGGCGTCGAGGCCGAGCTGCCCCGCGACCTCGTGCAGCGCCGGGTCGTCGCGCAGCGCCGCGCCGTCGTCCCGGTCGCCCGCGGCGGTCGTCCCGTCGAGCGCGTCGAGCTCGGCCCGGGCGAGCGCGGCCAGGTAGTCGCGGTGCAGGGTCTCGACCGTCGCGCGGTCGAGCCCGGCGTGCCGGGCCTCCGCGAGCAGCGCGGCCCGCTCGGCGTGCGAGACGTAGCGGTCGAGGAGCGCCTCGTCGAGCAGGCGCAGGTACGTGCTCACGTCGCGCCGCGCGTCCGCTCCCGGGGCGCCGGACGGGGACGGGTCCGGAACGGCGGGAGGGTCGGCGAGCGCCGCGAGCCAGTGCCCGCGGGCGCGGCTCGCGCCGCGCAGCACCGGCTCCGCGCCGGGCAGGGCGGCGGGCAGCGACCAGCGGACGCCGTCCGCCGCGGCGCGCGCGACGGCCCAGCACTCGTCGTCGGCCGCGACGTCGAGGTAGTACCCGAGCAGCCCCGCGGTGGCGCGCGCGTCGCCCAGGGCCGAGTGGACGCCGTCGTGCACGACGCCCACGGCCGCGCAGCACGCGGACAGCGCCCGCGAGCCCGTGAGGTAGCGGCTCGCGAGCTGCTGCGTGCACAGGCACGCGACGGGGTCGATGGCCGCGGCGATCCCGGCGCGCCCGATCTCGGCGCGCAGGAAGCGCGTGTCGAACGCCGCGTTGTGGGCGACGAGCACGCGCCCGGAGAGCAGGCGCAGGAGCGCGGGCGCGACGCGGTCGAACGTCGGGGCGAGCGCGACGTCCGCCGCGGCGATCCCGTGCACGTGCTGCGGCCCGAGGTCCCGCTCGGGGTTGACCAGGGTGGACCACTCGTCCTCGACGCGACCGGTGTCGTCCACGAGGACGACCGCGACCTCGGCGACGCGGTCGCCGAGGCGGGGGGAGAACCCCGTGGTCTCGAGGTCGACGACGGCGAATCCGGGCACGGGCACAGTCTGCCCGACGTCGCCCACGGCCTGCCCCGGCGCCACGGCCGTTACGGTCGTGTGAACTCCTGACGCTCGTGCCGCCCGGGGGTTCCGCGCACGGCCCGGGAGGCATACGCTCGCGAGCACACGAGCCTCCGCAGCGTCGCGTCTCGTGTGCGACTCGGCCGCACCCCGACACGACCGGGGGTGGTCCGCGGGGGCCACTGTCGAGGAGGATGCGTGAGACCACGAACGATCGTCCCGTCCGCAGCGGTAGCGGGCCTCGTGCTCGCGGCGCTGACCGCAGTTCCCGTCGGCGCCGAGCCTCTCGGCGCCGCGTCCGGCACGGCCGCCGGCAGCCTGCGGGCCGCCGCGGCCCCGCCCCCGCTCGAGGACCTCGTCACCGGCGACGCGGTCATGCAGCGGCTCCAGGACTTCCAGGACATCGCGGACGCCAACGGCGGCAACCGCGCGCTGGAGACGCCCGGCTACGAGGCGAGCGCCGTCTACGTCGAGGACGCCCTGCGGGCCGCGGGCTACGAGCCCGAGCGCCAGTACTTCACGTTCGAGGACCTGGAGACCGACGAGCTGTCCCTCACGGCGGCCGGCGTCGAGGTGACGTCGGACGTCTACCCGGCCGAGTTCGCGCCCGACACCCCGGACGACGGCGCCACGGGCCCGATCGTGCAGCCCGCCGACGCGCTCGTCCAGGGCTGCACCCCGGACACGTGGGACGGGGTCGCCGTGAGCGGCGCGGTCGCGCTGATCAGCCGCGGCTCGTGCCCGTTCGCCGACAAGGCGCTGTACGCGGCGCAGGCCGGTGCGGCGGCCGTGATCCTCTACAACAACACCGACGGCGCGCTGAGCCCGACCCTCGGCGCCGAGAACGACGCGTGGGTCCCGACGGTGGGCATCACGCAGGCCGCGGGCCAGCAGATCCTCGCCGCGATCGCGGGCGGCGCGGAGCCGGTCGCGACCTACGACCTGCAGACCCACGTCGAGGAGTTCGAGACGTTCAACGTGCTCGCCCAGACGCCGGGCGGGCGCGACCACAACGTCGTCATGGTCGGTGCGCACCTCGACGGCGTCGAGGACGGCCCGGGCATCAACGACAACGGCTCCGGCTCCGCCGCGATCCTCGAGGTCGCGGTCCAGCTCGCGGCCGCGACCGACGGCGGCCAGGACGTCGAGAACGCGGTCCGGTTCGCGTGGTGGGGCGCCGAGGAGGTCGGCCTGCGCGGCTCGACCCACTACGTGAGCGACCTCGCCGCGAACGACCCGGCGGCGCTCGACGACATCGCGACGTACCTCAACTTCGACATGGTCGGCTCGCCGAACTACATCATCGGCGTGTACGACGCGAACGAGTCGACCTACCCGGCCCCGGTCGAGGTCCCGCCGGGCTCGGCCGAGACGGAGGCGGTGTTCACCGACTACTTCGACGGCATCGACCAGCCGTGGGTCGACACCGAGTTCTCGGGCCGCTCCGACTACCAGGCGTTCATCGAGAACGGGGTCCCGGCGTCGGGCCTGTTCACCGGCGCGGACGGCTCGAAGACGGCCGAGGAGGTCGCGATGTTCGGCGGCACCGAGGGCATCTTCTACGACCCGAACTACCACTCGCCGGCGGACACGATCGACAACGTCGACGCGACCGCGCTCGACATCATGTCGCGCGCCATCGGGCACGCCGTCGCCGCGCTGTCCGAGGACACGTTCGCGATCAACGGCGTGGGCAACCCGCGCATCGACGCCGTCGAGGCGCAGGCGCGGTGCCTCAACGGCACGGCGTACGTCGCCGTGCGCGGCGCCAACGGCGAGGACGCCCCCGCGGACGTCCGGCTCATCACGCCGTTCGGCGAGAAGAAGTTCAGCGCCCTCGCGCCGGACAAGAACGCGTACCAGTCGTTCAGCACGCGCGCGTCGTCCGTCGCGGCGGGCACCGCGACGGTCGCGGCCTACCAGTGGCGCGGCGGCGACCCGGTGTACCAGCGGTACGACGTGTCGTACGACGCGATCGACTGCGGCTGACGCGCGGCACGCTGCGGCCGGCGCCCTGACCGGCCGGTGCACCCACGGGGCCGGGACCGTCCTCCTGCGAGGGCGGTCCCGGCCCCGTCGTGCGCGGTGCGCGGGCGGTCGGTCAGCGCTCGAGCGCCTCGAGCACCGGGGTGTCGCCCGCGGTGAAGCGGATGAACCGGCCTACGGTCGAGGGCGTGCGCAGCGCCTGGGCGACCACCATCGCGACGTCTGCCCGCGAGACGCGGGAGGCCGCGCCGTCGGGCACGTCGTCCGCGCCGTCGAGGCCGTCCGGGCCGTCGCCGACGACGCGGATCGCCCCGGTCGGGTCGTCGTCGGTGAGCGTGCCCGGCCCGAGGACGGTCCAGTCGAGGTCGGTGCCGCGCAGGTGGTCGTCGGCGGCGAGCTTCGCGTCGGCGTAGGCGAAGAAGCTCGAGTCGGGGTCGACGCCGTGGTCGGGCACCGACCCGATCCACGACACCATGACGTAGCGCGGCACCCCGGCCGCGACGGCCGCGTCCATGGTGCGACTGGCGGCGTCGCGGTCGACGGCGTAGGTGCGCTCCGGGTTCCCGCCGCCCGCCCCGGCGGACCACACGACGGCGTCGAACCCGTCGAGCGCGGCGGCGATCTCCTCGGTCGAGGCGTGCTCGACGTCGAGCAGGAGCGGCTCGCCGCCCAGCCGGCGGACGAGCGGGAGCTGTTCCTCGGCGCGCACGATCCCCGTCACGGTCGCGTCGTGGTCGACGAGGATCGGGACGAGCAGCCGGCCCACCTTGCCGTGGGCACCGACGAGGGCGATCTTCATGCGGCGGACTCCTGTCTGTGGAGGGTGAGAGTCCACCGTCCTCCGCCGTCGTCCGCGCCGCCACCCGGGGCGGCCCGGGCCCGGGTGCGCCGGGTCCCGGTCAGGGGCGCGTCACGGGCACTGCTTCGCGTTCGGGGCGGCGTCGAGCGTCACGGTCTGCGACGCGCGCACGAGGTCCCCGCCCTCCGGGTCCTGCGCGCACACCGTCCAGCCGTTGGCCGCGCCGGGCAGGGCGCCGGACCGCGCGTCGCGCGCGTCCACGACGACGACCGTCACCGCCCCGCGCTTCTCCAGGTCGGCACGCGCCTGCTTGAGCCGTGTCTCGATGAGGTTGGGCATGGAGAACGCCGGCTCGATCTCGACCGAGACCTCGACCCCGTCCGAGCTGCCCGGCTCACCGGGGCCGCCGGTCGGCTCCCCGGTCGGGTCCGGCGTCGGCTCGACGGTCGGCTCGGAGGTGGGGGTCGTCGTCGGCTGCGACGTGGGCGACGGCGACGGGTTCCCCGGCAGCCCGTCCACGCGGCACCCGGCGAGCGCGGTCACGGCCACGACGGCGAGCACGACCGCTCGTGCGCGTCGCGGTGCTCGCACGGCCCGCGGCCGCGCGCCGTCGCGCGTGCCGACGTCGTGCTTCCTGCTGTGCGTCCGGCCCGTCGTCGACGACGGAGCCGGGATACGTGCTACCACCACACTGCCCCCGGTTGCCCCCTGAAACTGCTTGCGCACTCGAGGGTACGCGACGGGCGCACGGTGCGCGGCCCGAGAGCCGGCACGCGACCGGAGACCTCGCGAGCGAGCCGTCGCCCGGCGCGGGGCGCTGTCGCCGTCTCAGGGGCGCCCGGGGCCGGTGCGCTTCGGCGGGCGCACGGTCGGCACGTCGCCGACGATCGGGATCGGCCGCCGGTGGAACGGGAAGCCGTAGCGCGTGACCAGGCCCGCGAGCGTCGTCAGGCGGTTGCGCGGCCCTATGAGGCCCATGATGTGGACGAACAGCCACGCGAGCCACGCGACGCCGCGCGTGAGCCGCAGCCTCCCGACGACCTCGGCGATGGCCGCGCGTCGGCCGATGACCGCCATGGTGCCCTTGTCGAAGTACCGCAGGGACGTCGTCGGGCGCCCGGCGAGCAGCGCCTCGATGTTGCGCGCGACCTGCTCGCCCGCCTGGATCGCGGGCTGCGCGAGCTGCGGCAGCCCGGCGGGCGAGATCGCGATGTCGCCCGCCGCGAACACGCCCGGCAGGCCCTCGACCTGGAGGTCGTCGCCGACGACGACGCGCCCGCCCTCGCCGCGCGGCAGTCCCCAGTCGTCGACCTCCTCGTGCGGGTGGACGCCCGCCGACCACACCGTGAGGTCGGAGCGGATGCGCGTGCCGTCGGTGAGGACGACGGCGTCGGGCAGCACCTCGGCGACCCCGGCGCCCAGGTGCAGGCCGACGCCGCGGCGGCGCAGCTCCTCCGCCGCGTACCGGCGCAGCTTCGGGTGGAACGACTTGAGCACCTCGCCGCCGCGCTGGACGATCTTCACCTCGAACGCGTCGCCGTGGATCTCCGGGTAGGCGGGTCGCAGGCCCGCGGTGCGGAGCTCCGCGAGCGCCCCGGCGACCTCGACGCCCGTCGCGCCGCCGCCGACGACGACGACCCGCAGGCCCTCGTCCTTGCCGGGGTTCGCCGCCGCCTTCTCGAGGCGGATGAAGAGCGTGTCCCGGATCTTCATGGCCTGGGACCGCGAGTACATGGGGAACGAGTTCTCCTTGGCACCGGGGGTGCCGAAGAAGTTGGCCGTGACGCCGTTGGCGACGACGAGGTAGTCGTAGTCGACCCACTCGTCGTTGAGGAGGCGGATGCGGCGCGCCTCGTGGTCGATGCCGACGAGGTGCTCGTGCACGACCCGCACGTTCTTCTGCTTGAGCCGCAGCCCGCGCAGGAAGTAGGTGACGTCGCCCGGGTTCAGGCCGCCCGTCGCGACCTGGTAGAGCAGGGGCTGGAACGTGTTGTAGACGCGGCGGTCCACGAGCGTCACGCGCACGGGCGCCTTGGCGAGCCCCTTGACGACGGCGAGCCCGGCGAACCCGGCGCCGACCACCACGACGTGCGGTAGCGGGGCGGCGGCTGCCGGTGCGGGGGCAGCGGTGACGGGCTCGGGCACGTGGCCTCCTCGGGGCGACGGGGTGGGAGAGCGCCGGTGCCCGCCCGACTGCGTCGCGGACGTCGCCGACGACGTGTGCCAGGTTACGGCGAACCCTGCCCCCACGCCGAACAGGCGCCCGGCCCCCGAGGGAGAGCCCCGGTCACGCGAGGTAGAGCTCCGGTCGGCGGACCGGGGCTCTACCTCGCGCGTTCGGCGTGCGGGTGTGCGTCGCGGTCAGGAGCGGTGGTGCTCGACGTCGTCGCGGCCCAGGAGGTCCTCGCGGACGACACGGCGCAGCACCTTGCCGATCTGCGAGCGCGGCAGCTCCGGCACGACGGCGAGCGTGCGGGGCAGGGCGTAGCGGGCGAGGCGCTTCTCGCCCCACTCGCGCACGGCGGCGAGGTCGACGCGCGGGGGCGAGGCGGCGTCGTCCGCGTCGTCGAGCACGACGACGGCGGCGACGTGCTCGTCGGAGCCGGAGCCCGGCACGCCCACGACGGCGACGTCCCGCACGCCGGGCATCCCGCGCAGGTGCTCCTCGACCTGCGACGGGTACACCTTGAACCCGCCGGTGACGATCATCTCCTTGATGCGGTCGACGAGCGTGACGAGGCCGGCGTCGGGGCCGTCGAGGGCCACGCGCACGACGTCGCCCGTGCGCAGCCACCCGTCGTCGAGCAGCTGGTGGGCGGTCTCCTCGGGCCGGTTCCAGTAGCCGCGGAACACCTGCGGGCCGCGTACGAGCAGCTCGCCGCGCACGGTGCGGACGCCGTCGTCGGACGGCTCGGACGGCTCGGCGTCGCGCAGGTCGCCGACGTCGAGCGCGTCGGCGTCGACGACGCGGATCTCGGTGCTGGGGAACGGGAGCCCGAGGGTGCCGGGGCGACGGTCGTCGGAGCACGGGTTGCCGAGCGAGATCGGCGAGGTCTCGGTCATGCCGTAGCCCTCGATGAGCAGGCCGCCCGTCGCGTCCTCCCAGCGCTGCGCCGTCTCCGCGGTGATGGGCATCGCGCCGGCGAAGGCCAGGCGGATCGAGGTGAGGTCGGAGCCCGCGCCCGGGGCGTCGGCCGCGGCGGTGACGACGCGGTCGAACATGGGCGCGACGCCGGGCAGGAACGTCGCGGGCCGCCGTGCCTGGGCGGCGACGAACGCCTGCGGGTCGAACTTGGGGAACGCGACGAGGGTCGCGCCGACGCGCGCGGGCAGGGTGAGGCAGAACGTCAGGCCGAACGCGTGGAAGAAGGGCAGCACGCCGTAGACGGTCTCGGCGCCCTCCTCGAACGACGCCCACGCCTGGCCCTGGACCACGTTGGCGACGAGGTTGCGGTGCGTGAGGACCGCGCCCTTCGGGGTGCCGGTCGTGCCGCCCGTGTACTGCAGGAGGGCGACGTCGTCGGCGGCGGGGTGGGGCAGCGCCGGGGGGAGGGCCCGCGCGCGCCGGACGAGGTCGTGCCAGTCGGGCACCCCGGCGGGGAGGGGTGTGCGCAGCGCGTCGCGCTGCGCCCGGGCCCGGGCGACGGGCAGACGCAGGGCGAGACGGCTGCCGCGCGGCAGGTCGCGCGCGATGTCGAGCCCGACGACGCGCCGCAGCCCGGGCACGTGGGCGCGCGCCTCGAGCACGGCCGGGACCGTCTTGGTCCACACGACCGCGACGCTCGCGCCGGAGTCGGCGAGCTGGTGGGCGAGCTCGTCGGCCGTGTACGTCGGGTTGTGCTCGACCACGACGCCGCCCAGCCGCTCGACGGCGTAGAACGCGACGACGTGCGAGGTCGCGTTGGGCAGCACGAGCGCGACACGGTCGCCGCGCCGGACGCCGAGGTCGTGCAGGGCGCTCGCGGCGCGCTCGACCTGCGCCACGAGCTGTGCGTACGTGGTGGTCGCGCCGAAGAAGTCGACCGCGACGCGGTCCGGCCAGCGCTCGGCCGCGCGGTAGAGAGCGGCCGTGACCGGCTCGTCGGGCACCGCGACGTCCGTCGGGACGCCGGGAGCGTAGCGGGCGGTCCACGGCCTCGTCGCCAGAGTGTTCACTACGCCACCGTAACCTACGGTTGCGTAGGTTGTGTGCGGCGTCGGTGTGGTCATCGGTCCTTTGCGTAGGCGAACAGGTCCTTCTCGCGCGTCGTGGCCAGGGCGACGGCGACGCCTGCCACGCCACCCGCCAGCACGGACAGGGCCACGCGCGCACCGAGGACCGCGCCGACCAGCAGGTCGCCGTCCCGGCCGAACCAGGCGAGGGAGAGCGCCATCCCGACCGCTACCGCCGGAGCGGTCCACAGGACCGACTCGAGCGACACGATCGTCCACAGGTCACGCCGTCGCATCCCGTCGTGGAGGGCCGTGGCGAGCTCCACCCGGCGAGCCCGTACGGCGACGAAGGCCACGACGGCAGCGATCAGCCCGACGAGGAGCCCTCCGAACCGGGTGACGCGATCGTGGAACAGCCCCGCGCCGTCGAGCCCGGAACCCAGCGTGGAGTTGAGCTGCTGCACCTGGGGGACGTCGTCGGCGTCGCCGCCCGGCCGGAGCACGGTGAAGAGGAGGGGGTTCAGCTCCGTGGTCATCGGCCACGCCTCGACCCAGCACTCGTCGAAGGGTGCGCGGTACCCGGTGACGCTCACCGCGAGATAGCCGTACCCGTCCCTCCGGCCGTCGCGAGGGTAGGCGTAGGTGCCCGCGAGGCGAGTCGTCCCGGTCGTCGCGGAGAGTCGGTCGCCGAGCTCGAGGCCGAGCGTCGCGACGGCGTCGTCGGTCAGGATCAGGCCCGGCCCACCGTCGGTCGTGGCGCCGACGACGGCCGGGAACCCTGGACTCGCGTCCGCGGCGGGCATGGGGGCACCGGGAAGGGCGACGGCGGTGACGGACTCGTCCGGTCGGACGGTGAGCGCACCCGCGGTGTGCACCCCGGGCAGATCGCGCAACGACTCGCACCGCGCGCCGTCGACCCGGCCCGGTGCTGAGATCGTGAGGACCGACCCACCCGCCGCCCGGAAGTCCGCGGCCTGCTGTTCGAGCGTCGCTGCGGTCGAGATCTCGGCGACCGTCGCGGTCACCACCAGGCCGATCAGCACCAGCGCCAGCGTGACGCAGCGTGCGGTGCCTGTGGAAGCGTTGCGCCACGCCTCGCGCAGGATCGAGCGCAGCCTCATGCGGCGGGGTCCAGCGTCAGGTCGACGTGGTCCGAGCAGGAGTCGCGGGTCGCGGCGTCGTGGGTCGCGACGACGATGATCGTCGCGGGCGAGCGCAGCGCACCGAGGGACGCGTTGACGGTGCGGGCGGTCGGCAGGTCGAGCTGCGCGGTCGGCTCGTCCACGAGCAGGAGCCCCGGTTCGGACGCGATGGCCCGCGCCAGCATCAGGCGCTGCGCCTCCCCGCCCGAGAGGCGGCGGAACTGCTGCTGCGCGATGCCGTCGAGCCCGAACCTGCTCAGGAGGTCGGTGGCTCGTCGCTCCGCCTCCCGGGGGTGCAGCCCCCGGACGAGCAGCGGGAGCGCGACGTGGTCGAGCGCCGAGCGTCGCGGCGTCCCGTGCGGGTTCTGGAACACCCACCCGGTCCGCCCGATGCCGTCCCGCGCGACGGTGCCCTCGCGGGGCTCCTCCCACCCGGCGAGCAGGCCGAGCAGGGTGCTCTTGCCCGACCCCGACGGACCCGTGAGCGCGTAGGTGCGACCTGGCCGCAGATCGAGGTCGAGCCCGCGGAAGAGCCAGGGGCGCCCGGGGAAGTGGTGCCCGAGGCCGCTCGCCGTCACGCGCACGCGGAGTCCGGTCGGGGCGACGTGTCGACGGCGGTCGGCGGGGTGCCGTCGAACAGGACGAACGTCTGCCCGAGCTCGGACCCGACGACCCGCAGCCTGTGGGGCACGGCGTCCGTGGTCACGCAGGTCGTCCCGTCAGGTGCCGTGATCACGGCGGACGGTGGGACGACCGACACGTCGACCGGTTCTGCCAACCGCAGCTGACCGACCGGCGCCTCGTCGCCTGTGCCTGCCTGCTGGAGCGAGGGCGCAGCGTCGAGCTGTGCGAGCAGTGCTGGGTCGGTGATCGGGTTCTGCGGCTCGACCGCGACGTCGATCCCGTCCACCCGGAGCGTGCGCGCCCCGGCGACGAGGTCGGACGGCGCGCCGTCGCGCAGCGCGACGCCTGCCAGCGTGCCGGGCGTCACGACGAGCTCCGCTCCGGCCTCGAGCTGGCTCCCTGTCGTGACCGAGCACTCCGCGACGGTGACCGAAGGTCCGGGGATCCAGAGGAGACGAGATCGCGGGACGGAGGTGAGGGCCGAGGGGTCGCCGAGGTCGTCGAAGAGTGCGTTGACTGCCCGCAGGGTCTTCGTGCCGAGCGTTCCAGTGGCCTCGACCGGGTGCCCCAGACGCGTCAGCTCCTCCTGCAGCGCCCGCACGTCGTTGCCCTCGGTGCCGACCGGAAGGTCCCGCCACAGCGGGAGCGTCGTCGCGAGCGCGACGACCGGTGCGTCGTCGAGCCAGAGCGGCGCGGTCCCGGACTCGATGGTCGAGCCGGGACGGCAGTCGAAGCGTGTGACCAGACCGCTACCGGGTGATGCCAGCCCCGACTCCTCGCCACGGGCGACGGCGAGCCGGACGGAGCGGACGTCGTCGAACGTCGCGGACCGGACCTCGAAGGTGGTGATGGGAGCGGGCGGTCGAAGGGCTGCGGGAACGGCCGGGGACGTCCACGCGGCACCGAGGACGACCCCCACGGCGACGAGCGTCAGTGCGCCGATCACCCACAGGCCCGCCGTGGCCGGGCTGCGACCCTCACTCACCGGCCAGGCCGAGCGGGTCGCTCGAGCACGACGTCAGCGCCTCGCGGAGCTCGGTCGACAGGGCGGCGAGGTCGGAGAACCGCCCCTCCGTGTCGGTGAGGTAGTCGTCTGCCGCGTAGCCCGCCGGTACGACCTCGCGACGGACCAGGCACTCCGCCATGATCGTCGGGACGTCGAGGTTGTCCGGGTTGGACGCCATGATGTCGTGCAGCGCCCCGACCGTGTCGGCGCCCGACTCACGCTCGCAGGTCTTCACGACCTCGTACGGGTCGCTCCCGTCCGGCAGGGGCGAGGCCTCGTACGACCCGTCGGGCTCGAAGCCGGAGAACGTCACGCCCTCCGCCTCGAGGCACGTGCGGAACTTCTCTTCCATCTCCGCGTACTCCGCGTCCGTGATCTCCTCGTCGGCGAGCGCCTGACGAGCGAAGTCGGACCCGGCGTCGGAGTAGAAGGCCGTGAACTCGGCGGCGTAGGGGCCGTCGAACGCGGGAACGTCGACGGCCGTCCCGTCGTCGACGCTCGACCCGACGGAACCCGGGGTGCCGCACGCGGCAAGGAGCGGGACGAGGGCGGCGAGAGCCGCCGCGGCGACGCGTCGCCGCGTCGACCTGCGAAGAGACATGATGCTCCGATCACTGCGGTCGTCGGGACGGGCGGGCCCGCGTGCTGCCGAGCGACGGCGTCCGGACGCTCGGCAGCACGTGAGTCGGACTACTTGACGTCGTAGTACGCCTTGTTCCCGAACCAACGGACCTCGTCCCACTGGTACGACCACTTCCCCGCGGAGACCCAACCAGAGCTGCGGAGCCCGTTCTCCCCGTAGGTCGAGGACTTGTGGACCCGGCTGCCGTGGTAGTAGTGCGACCAGACGTCCTTGGCGTCGGCGCCGTGGTCCCACGTGCCTCCCACGGACGGGTAGCTGATCGTCGCGCTGGCGGGGCCAGCCGCTCCGAGTGCGACACCCGCGGCGAGCGTGGCAGTGATGACCGCCGTCATGACCTTTCGCATCAATCCCCCCTCAGTGTTGATCGGCCGTCCGCAGTAAAGCGCCGAGGCGGGACGATTCATCGGGTATGTCCATTATCCGAGACGCGGAGACGCCGAGACCTCGTCGTAGACCTCGCCGGGGAGACGGACGGTCACGACGAGGCCGCCCTCGGGTCGCGCGGCGAGCGTGACGGAGCCGCCGTGGGCGTCCACCACGGCGCGGACGATCGACAGCCCGAGCCCGCTCCCCGCGCCGTCGCCGGTGCGCTCGCCGCCCAGCCGCCGGAAGGGCTCGAACAGGCCCGGGAGGTCGTCGGGAGCGACGGGCGGACCGGGGTTGACGACCTCGAGCACGGCGTCGCCGGCGGCGTCCGACCGCGTGGTGACCCGCACCCAGCCGTCGTGGCGGAGGTTGTAGCGCTCGGCGTTCTCGACGAGGTTGCGCACGAGCTGCTCGAGGAGCAGCGGGTCGCCGGACGTCGGTGCCTCGTCGCACGACGCCTCGATCCGGACGCGGGGGTCCGGGGCCGGTGCGCCGGGCGGCGGGGGTGGGCGCCCCGGTCCATGGACGACGGCGCGTCGGCGGGTGCCGCGACGTGCAGCGCCCGGAGGAAGCCCGCCAGCGCGTCGGCGGCGTGCTCGCCCCGGGTGATCGTCCCGTGGTCCAGCGGCTCGCCGGGGACCCAGGCCATGACCGTCCAGTGCCGGGGGAGACGCGCGGACGGCTCGCCGTGCCGCACGGGCACAGGGACGGGGAGCGGCAGGCGCGGGGCGAGCACGGGCAGCCACCGCCGCTCCTTGAGCTGGAGCTCCGGCGTCGGGTCCATGCGCTGCACCCGCACGGGCAGGTCGTCACCGAGGCGCCACATCCGGTTTCTCCAGCCGCCCGCGACCTCGCGGAGCGGCAGCCCGGCGAGGTCGGGGTGCTGCTCCGTCAGAGCCTCGCGGGCGAGGTCGGCGGTGATCGCGGTCTCCGGGGCGCTCATGCGCGCCCACGGTACCGACACGCCGTCGGGCGCTGCTCAGGCGGGGTGCCAGCGCGCGCCCCAGCGGCGGGTCAGGCGTCCGCCCGACGTCGCCGCGTGGGCCCGCACGCCCGCCTCCACGGCGTCCGCGACACCGTGCGCGGACGCGTCCGTGTCGGCGAGGAAGCGCACGGTGACGCGCGCCTCGCCGCGGACGACGCCGACGTCGTACGCCTCGACGGTCGTGAGGGCGCGCGCCGCGGCGGCGGCCGCGGGCAGCACGGCCTCGGGGTCGGCGCCCGGGTGCAGGAGGCCGACGGCGAGGGTCACGCGGTAGGACGGCACGGCTCAGGCCACGCCGGTCCGGGCCGCCGCGTCGCTGAGCACGGCCACGAGGAAGTCGGCGTCCGGGGTCCAGGGGCGCAGGTCCCACGTCGCGAGCGCCAGGTCGAGATGCAGCCCGGCGTCCGTGGCGTCGGCGAGGAACTGCTCGGGCGGGTACCCGCGAACGGTGCCGAAGCCCACGACGGCGCGGCCGCCGGGCGCGAGGTGGGCGCGGAAGCGGCGCAGCACCTCCACCTCGGTGCCCGGCGCGAGGAACGTCACGACGTTGCCCGCGCACACGACGAGGTCGAACGGCTCGGTGACGCCCTGCGCGGGCAGGTCGAGCTCCGCGAGGTCGCCCACGCGCCAGTCGGGGCCCGGGTGGTCGGTCCGCGCGGCGTCGATCAGGACGGGGTCCACGTCGACGCCCACCACGCTGTGCCCGCGCGCGAACAGCTCGGCGCCCACGCGCCCCGGCCCGCAGCCCGCGTCGAGGACCCGGGAGCCGCGCGGCAGCATGGCGTCGACCAGGCGGGCCTCGCCCGCGAGGTCGGCGCCCCGGGCGGCCATGGCCCGGAAGCGCTCGACGTACCAGGTGGAGTGCGAGGGGTCGGCGGCGGTCTTCTGCTCCCAGCGCGAGGGACGGGTGGCGCTCATGCCGCCGACGCTACCCGGGCGTGGGAGAGTCGGTCCCGTGACCTTGGTCCCCACCACCCTCGGCACCACCCTCGGCACCACCCTCGGCATCGACCTCGGGACGAGCGGGCTCAAGCTCGTCCTCCTCGGCCGGGACGGGTCGGTCGTGGCGGAGTCCGAGGCGGCGTACGACGTCGAGCACCCGCGCCCCGGCCGCTCCGAGTCGGCCCCGACGACCTGGACGACGGCGATCGACGTCGCCCTCGACGACCTCGCCGCCCGCGCGGCCGGGCTCGGGGAGGTCGCGGTGCGCGCGGTCGGCGTCGCGGGCCAGATGCACGCCGCGGTGCTCGTGGACGACGCGGGAGACGCCATCGTGCCTGCCGTCCTGTGGACGGACGCGCGCGCGGCCGACCGGCTCGACCGCTGGCGCGCGCTGCCCGACGCCCTGCGGGCGCCGCTCGCGAACCCGCTCGTGCCGGGGATGACGGGGCCCGTGCTCGACTGGTTCGCCGCGCACGACCCCGGAGCGCTCGACCGCGCGGCGCACGTGCTGCTGCCGAAGGACGTCGTGCGTGCGTGGCTCGTCGACGACGCCGCCCTCCCCGTCGCGACGACCGACCGGTCCGACGCCGCGGGCACGCTCCTGTGGGAAGTGCCCGCGGACGCCTGGGCGGCCGACGTCGTCGCGCACCTCGACCTGCCGGCCCGGCTCCTGCCGGGCGTGGCGCCGTCGGACGCCGTGGCCGGGACGACCGCCCGGCTCGCGCGGTGGTTCCCGGCGAGCGGGAGCGCGGTGCCCGTCGTGGTGGGCGGCGGGGACACCCCGGCCGCGCGGCTCGCCGTCGGGTCGCCTGGGCTGCACGTCAACCTCGGCACGGGGGCGCAGGTCATGGCCGCGCTCGACCGCCCCGAGCCCGTGCTCGACCCCCTCGTGCACACCTTCGCGGACACCGGCGCCGGCCCGGCCGCGCGCTGGTACCGCCTCGCGGCCGTGCAGAACGCGGGCCTCGCGCTCGGCTGGGCGCTGCGCGTGCTCGGGCTGGGCTGGTCCGACGGCCTCGCGCTCGCGCGGACCGTGCCCGACGGCGCGGGCGGCGTGACGTTCCTGCCGTTCCTCACCGGGGAGCGCGGCGGGGTCGCCGGTCCCGGCGCGCGCGGCGCGTGGACCGGCCTGCGCGAGGGCACGGGACGGCCCGAGCTCGTGCGCGCCGCCGTCGAGGGGATGGTGTTCGCGGTCGCGGCGGCGGTCGACCTGCTCGAGATGGCGCCCGGCGCGGTCGTCGTGACGGGCGGCGGGTCGCGCGACCCGCTCGTGCGCCGCCTCCTCGCCGAGGCGCTCGGCCGGCCCGTCCACCGCGTCGGGCTCCGCAGCGCGACCGCGGTCGGCGCGGCGCTGCTCGCCGCGCGCGGCACGGGCGACCCGGTCGAGCCGGTCGTCGCCACGGACGAGCCGGAGCTCCCGGGCCCGGGCCGGGCGGACGTCGTCGGGCACCTCGCGCGCTGGCGGGAGGCCGCCGCGGCCCTCGCGTGACGCACCCGGGGCCGACCCTGCGAGAATCGAGGGATGTCCACCGCAGCCGCCGTGACCACCGGGACCGCACCCGTCACGGACCTCGCCTCCAGCGCCCCCACGGGCGAGATCCTCGCGGTGTGCCGCGTGCACGCCCTCCTGCCGGACGCGGGGCCCGTCGGCGTCACGGCGATCGACAAGCGTCCCGTCACCGGACCGGTGAAGGTGCGCCGGCTCGGGCTCTACGCGGACCTGCAGGCCGACCGCGCGAACCACGGCGGCGAGGAGCAGGCGGTGTACGCGTACGGGCAGGACGACGCGGACTGGTGGGCCGGCGAGCTCGGTCGCGACGTCCCGCCGGGCCTGTTCGGCGAGAACCTGCGCGTGGAGGGCATCCCGGTCACGGAGGCCGTCGTCGGCGAGCGCTGGGCCGTGGGCACCGCGCTCCTCGAGGTCACCCAGCCGCGCACGCCCTGCTCGACGTTCGCGCGCCGCCTCGGCGAGGACCGGTGGGTCAAGCGCTTCACGGTCGCGAACCGCACCGGCGCGTACCTGCGCGTCGTGCAGCACGGCGAGCTGCGCGCGGGCGACGCGGTGACGGTCTGCTACCGGCCCGAGCACGGGGTGACGCTCGCCGACTGGTTCGGCGCCTGGAACGGGCGCGGCGCGGACCCCGAGCGCGCGGCCGGGCTCGCGCGCCGCCTCCTCGCCGCCCACCTCGAGGGCGACGTCACGCTCACGGACGAGCTGCGCGCCCGCGCCGAGATCGCGGCCGGACGCCGGATCGAGGACTGAGCGTCAGCGCTCCGCGCGGGGGATGCGCGGGCCGCGCCGGCCGCGGGGCGGCTCGTTCGGCGGCCACTCGCCGTCGTCGGAGCCGTCGTCGGCGGTGAAGAGCAGGTCGTGCAGGCGCACCTGGACGTTCTCGACGTCCGGCACGTCGTGGAGGTTCAGCCCGGGCTTGTCGGTCGCGTCCGAGATGACGAGGGTGCCGCAGCCGAAGATCCGGTCGATCGGGCCCTTCTCGTAGTTGACGTCGTTGATCCGGTAGAGCGGGATGTCGCGGCCGGTGCGCGTGATGATCCCCGAGCGCATGGCGATGCGCTTGTTCGTCACCGTGTACTCCGTGGTGCGCCAGCGCAGCCACGGCACGAACACCCAGACCACCGCCGCGACCAGCGCGAGACCCGCCACGACCCACCGGACGACGTCGTTCGGCACGAGCAGGACCGTGACCACGACGGCGGCGACCAGCACGAGCAGCAGCACGAACGGCCAGAACAGCGCCTTGGCGTGCTCCTTGAGCTCCATGACGACGTGCTCGCCCTCGGTGAGGTGCTTCTCGCTCAGTCCCATGGGCAGCATCGTGCCACCCGCACTACCCCTGCGCGGCCAGGTTCCAGCCCTCGACCGTGCGCAGCCCGTGCCCGTAGCCAAGGAGGCAGATCGCCGCGGTGCCGAGCTCGAACCGCGCGCCCAGGGCCGGGTCGAGCCCGAGCCAAACCGTCGCGAGGACGCGGAGCAGGTGGCCGTGCGCGAACAGCACCACGTCGTCGCCGTCCTGGAGCGTCGGCTCGACGCGCCCGAGCACCCGGGCGGCCCGCGCCGCCACCTCGTCGAGCTCCTCGCCGCGGTGCCCGTCCGGCGCCGCGAGGACGTTCACGCCGTCGCGGAAGAGCAGCCACTCGCGCCCGAGCTGCTCCCCGACCGCGACCGACGTGCGCCCCTCGACGGGCCCGTAGTCCCACTCGGCCAGGTTGTCGTCGGTCGTGGCGGCGGGGAAGCCCGCGAGGTCGGCGGTCCGGCGCGCCCGCTCCCGGGGGCTCGTGAGCACGACGGCGGGGCGCCGCCCCCGGCGGTCGGCCCACCCCTGGAGCCACACGCCGGCCGCGACGGCCTGCTGCTCGCCGGCGACGGTGAGCGGGACGTCCGAGCGGCCCGTGTGGCGCCCGCTCGCGCTCCACTCCGTCTCGCCGTGGCGGACGAGGACGAGCTGCGGGTCGGGGGAGGGGACGGTCGGGGTCACGGGGCGGCCTTCCTGCGCGGGGGTTCCTCAGCAGGATCACCCCGGCGCGCGGACGGCGCGCGGCGACAGCCCTGCCGGGCGGTGCCGGGCCTCGACCGGCGGGCGCGGTCGGGTCAGTCGGGGATGCCGTCGAGACCGTTCACCGTGAGGAAGACGACGAGCGCGCCGAGCAGGACGACGGCGAACCCGGTGGCGACGAGCAGGACGGTACGGGGGCGGACGCGCACGAGGACTCCGGGCCTGGGGGACGGGCGGGCCTCCCCATTCTCGCGCAGCACCACGGCGGTGCGGTCCGTGGGTGCGGCACCCGTTGACACGTCTGGCGGGGCCCGGCAGGGTGGCCGGACGCGTGGTCGGGACGACCGCGCGGACGAGGACGTCGGCGACCGCGCCGCGGCGGGACGCCGACGCGCCGGTCCGGGGGAGGAACCGCGATGGTGCACGAGACGGCGGACGGGCAGACCGCGTACGGCAGCCCGGAGTTCGACTGGTCGATCCTCACGGTGCCGACGGCGCTCGCCGTCGTGCGGGGACAGCTCGGCTTCTCGTGGCTCGAGCTGAGCGACCGGCTCGCGACGCTGACGCAGGCGGAGCTCGATTGGGAGCCGGGCCCGGACGCGCTGCGGGTCGTGCGGCGGGGGTCGGAGCGCACGCCGCGCACGCTCGGTGCGGGCGAGTGGGTGATGGAGTGGCCGGAGGGTCCGGACTCGCCGCAGCCGCGCACGGTGGCGTGGCTCGTCGCGCACCTCACCGAGGCGTTCTTCGAGCGCTGGGAGTGGACGTTCGGGCCGCACGAGCGGCGCCGGGACGCGGTGACCTTCTCGGGGGAGGTCGGGCCCGCCGTCGACGGGCTGCGGCACGAGGTCGAGCGGTGGCGCGCGGGCGTCGACGGCCTGCCCGAGGACGGAGCGTTCACGGTCGGGCTCGGCCAGGCGACGGAGATCGACGCGCAGGCACCGTTCGCCCACCTCGTCGCGCACATGAACCGCGAGCTCGTGCACCACGGGGCCGAGATCATGGTGCTCCAGGACCTGTACCGCGCGACGCACGGCACGGACTGATCGCCCGCCGCGGGAATCGCGCGGCCGCCCAGATGGTTGAAGCGTCACATGACCACGAACAGCCCGGCGCCGACGGACGCCGCCGCCCCCACGGTGAAGATCGACATCTGGTCCGACGTCGCGTGCCCCTGGTGCTACGTCGGCAAGCGACGCCTCGAGACGGCGCTCGGCCGCCTCGCGGAGTCGGGTGACGGGCCGCAGGTCGACATCGAGTACCACTCGTTCGAGCTCGCGCCCGACACGCCCGTCGACTTCGACGGCACCGAGGTGGACTTCCTCGCCGGGCACAAGGGCATGCCGCGCGCCCAGGTCGAGCAGATGCTCGGGCAGATGACGCAGCTCGCCGCGGCCGAGGGGCTGCGCTACGACTTCGACGCGCTCCAGCACACCAAGACGCTCACGGCCCACGAGCTGCTCCACCACGCGAAGGCGCACGGCAAGCAGGTCGAGATGAAGGAGCGGCTGCTCAAGGCGTACTTCGAGGAGGGTCGTCACGTCGGCCGGGTCGAGGAGCTCGCGGACCTCGCGGCCGAGGTCGGGCTCGACCGCGCCGAGGTCGTCGCGGCGCTCGAGGACGGGCGCTGGGCCGACGACGTCCAGGCCGACATCGACCAGGCGCGCGCCTACGGGATCAACGGCGTGCCGTTCTTCGTGGTCGACGGACGGTACGGCGTCTCGGGTGCGCAGGACCCGGCGGTGTTCGTCCAGGTGCTGCAGCAGGCGGTCGCGGAGCGTGACGCGGCCTGAGCCGCGGCGTCCCGGACCACATCGGGATGCGGCGTGGAAGCGACGCATCTCACACCCGGTGCGGTGGAACTGCGACTCGGTATCACCCAGACTGGACGCAGCCCGCACCGACGCCGGCCCACACGTGCACCGGCGCCCGTGAATCCCACGAGGAGGCCTCAGATGACGGACACCACCACGAACCTCTACCACTCCATCGCGAACCCGCGCCGCACGACGCTCATGACCGTGAGCGCCGCGGACGCCGCCGCCCCGCACCGTGAGCCCGCGCCGGGCCTCACGCTCGTGGGCGCCGACGACGCCGCGGTGTGCGTCGACGGGTCGTGCGCGCTCCCCGAGTAGCCGTGAGTGCGTGAAAGAGTCGCCGGAACGGAACGTTCCGGCGACTTTTTCCTGCACCCAGCGTGGGGCGGGGGCCGGTCAGTTGCGGCGGTGGTCCTGGATCGAGAGGCGTGGGCCGCGCCGCGGGGCCTGCGCCCGGCCGGAGACCTCGAGGAGCCGCACCACGCGGTAGCGGTGCGGCGCGTACGGCGCGAGCAGCTCGAGCATGCGCTCGTCGTCGACGCGCTCGCCCACGAGCGCCCACCCCACCGCCTTCGCCAGGTGGTAGTCGCCCACGGACACGGCGTCCGCGTCGCCCAGCGCCCGCTGCGCGACCTCGGCCGCCGTCCACACGCCCACGCCGGGCACGACCTGCAGCCGCGCGTGCGCGGCCGGAGCGCCCTGGACGTCGCGCAGGCGGTCGCACTCCTCGAGGCGTCGGGCGACGCGCGCCGCCGCGACGACCGTCCGGGCTCGGCCCGGGTCGACGTTCGCGCGGTGCCAGTCCCAGGTGGGGACGCGCGTCCAGGTGGCCGCGTCGGGCACGACGAGCATCCCGGCGTCGCCCGCGGGCCCCGGGGCGCGCTCGCCGTGCCGACGCAGGAGCCAGCTCCACGAGCGCCACGCCGCGACGGACTGCACGCGCTGCTCGAGGATCGCCGGCACGAGGGCCTCCAGCACGCGCCCTGTGCGCGGGATCCGCAGGCCGGGGCTGCGGCGGTGGGCGTCGCGCAGCACGGCGGGCGGGGCGAAGCCCGTGTCGTCGTCGTCCTCGCCGAGCAGGCGGGGCAGGTCGTCGAGCACCTCCGCGGCGCCCGGCCCCCACGCGTGCCCGACGACGTCGCACGGTCCGGTCTGCACCAGCCGGTACGCCGCGGGCCCGCTCTCCGCGCGGGTCGTCCGCCACACGTCGCCGGACGGCGTGCGGCGGAACGTCGGGTCGTAGGGGCCGCGCGCGAGCCGGTCGAGCGTGAGGTGCAGGTCGAGCGGCCGCCCCGACCGGAAGCGCCGCGCGAGCGGCGCGCCGGGCTGCGTCGTCGCACCAGGTCGCGCCGGAGGGCCGGCCTGCGTCGTCGGGCCGGCCTGCGTCGTCGGGCGGGCCTCCGCCGTCGGCCCGGGCTGCGTGAGGTCGCCGATCGTGCGCTCGGCGGGCGCGCAGCCCGTGCTCGGCAGGACGGTCACCCGTCCATGGTCGCACCCGCCGCCGACGCCCGACCCCGCCGCCCTCGCCGCTCTCCAGCACCCGGCCGTCGAGCACGACGTTGCTGGCGGTAGCAGCCCGTTCACGAGAGCAAGGTCGTGCTCGACCCGGTGCAGGGTCGTGCTCGGCGGGACGGGTCAGTCGAAGAGGGTGTCCATGTCCCACGCCGGCTCGGGCGCGGCCTGACGGGGCGCGGGTGCCCCCCGGTCGGCCGCAGCCGGTGCGGGCACGCGGCCCGGCGACCGGGTCGGGTCCCCGAGCTCGGGTACGAGCGTGCCGTCGAGGTCACCGCGGCCCGCGGCCCAGTCCTGGGCGGCGAGGCCCGCGAGCTGGTCCGCGCGCTCGTTGAACGGGTCGCCCACGTGGCCGCGCACCCAGCGGAAGCGGACGGGCCCCGCGCGCTCGGCGATGACCCGGTCGATCGCCTGGACGAGCTCGAGGTTCTTCACGGGCTGGCCGCCCGCCGTCCGCCACCCCTTGCGCTTCCAGGCGACCACCCACTCGGACGCGCACTTGATCGCGTACTGCGAGTCGGACTCGATGAGCAGCGGCTCCGCGCCCGGGTGGGCGCGCACCGCCTGGAGCAGCGCGGTGAGCTCGGCGACCTGGTTGGTCCCGCTCACGGCGCCGCCGGAGTCGAACGTGCCGTCGTGGTTGATCCACGCCCACCCGATGGCTCCGCCCGGGTTGCTCAGGCACGAGCCGTCGGTGCTGACAGTGATCACAGCGCTCCTCGATCACGGACGACCCCGCCCGCCGGCTGCGGCGCGGGGAGGCGAATGCGTCGGCGCCATTGTCCCCCGCCCGGGAGGGTCGTGGTGCACGTGTCCGACGCCGCCCCTCCAGGATGCGGGCTCGGGGTCGCCTCAGGGGAGAACCGGGGGGATACCCCATGGTGCGGCGGGGCGGCGCCGTCGAGGCTGGGACGCATGGTCGCGTGGGTCGTGGAGCTGTGGGGACAGGTCGAGTCGTGGCTGCTCGCGCTCGTGGACTCTGCGTGGGCGCTCCCCGTGCTCTTCGCGACGACCGCCGGCGACGGGTTCTTCCCGCCGATCCCGGGCGAGACGGTGATCGTCATGCTCGCCGTCGCGGCGCAGTCGGGCGGCGGGGTCGCGTGGGGGATCGTGCTCGCGGTCGCCGCGCTCGGCGCCTGGTGCGGCGACCAGCTCGCCTACGCCCTGGGGCGCGCGCTCGGCACCCGTGCCCTGCCCGCCCTGCGGGGCGCGCGCGGGCGGCGCGCGGTCGAGTGGGCCACGCGGTCGCTCGACCGGCGGGGCGCGTCCGTCGTGCTCGGGGCGCGGTTCGTCCCCGTCGGGCGCACGGCCGTCAACGTGACCGCCGGCGCGGTCGGGTTCTCGCGGCGCCGGTTCATGGCGCTGTCCGCCGTCGCCTCCGTGACGTGGGCGACGTACTCCGTGGTCATCGGGACGCTCGCCGCCGCGTGGATCGGCGACAGCCCGCTGCTCGCGGTCGTGGTGGGCGTCGTCGGGGGCATCCTGCTGGGCGTCCTCGTCGACACCGTCGTCCGGCTCCGCGCGGCGCGGCGCGAGCGGGCCCTCGCCCCGGCGACCGGCCTGGTCCCGGTCCCGGTCCCGACGGCCGTCGCGGCGCTCGCCGTGCCGGGCGGCGCGCCCGAGGAGACGGACCCCGACCTCGTCCCGTGCCCCGGCGCCGCGAGCTAGGACTGCCGGCCCGCAACGCGACGGCTCGGCCAGGAACACAGGAGGGCCCCGGTCGACGACCGGGGCCCTCCGCTGCTCTCGGGACGCGCCGGTCAGGACACGCCGAGCAGGTCGATGACGAAGATCAGCGTCTTGCCGGACAGGCGGTGCCCGCCGCCCGCCGGGCCGTACGCGAGCTCCGGCGGCACGACGAGCTTGCGGCGCCCGCCGACCTTCATGCCCGGGATGCCCTGCTGCCAGCCCGCGATGAGGCTGCGCAGCGGGAAGTTGATCGACTCGCCGCGGTTCCACGACGCGTCGAACTCCTCGCCCGTCTCGTACTCGACGCCGAGGTAGTGCACGTTCACGGTCGCGCCGGGCGTGGCCTCGGGGCCGTCGCCCACGGTGATGTCCTCGACGACGAGCTCGGTGGGCGCGGGACCCTCCGGGGCGTCGACCTCGGGACGGGACAGTCCGTTCTCTCCAGTGGTCATGCTCCGATCCAACCACGGCGACGGGCGCCCGGTCCGGCGTGCGGAGCCGACGGCGGTCCGGCGCGGGGTCGAGGTTGGGGTCGTCCGCAACCCCGGTCGGGGGCGCCCCGCACGGCCCGTTCGGCGACGCGCAACACCGCGAGCCCGAAAATCGCCATCATGGAGGCATGCCCACCACACCTGAGCCGCCCTCCGGCGTGCCCGCCGACCCCGCGCGTCCGGGCGCACCCGAGGTGCCGCCGACCCCGGTGCCGCCGACCGCCGTCGGGCACCGGCCCTCCCCGCAGGAGGTGCGGCGGTGGCGCCGCTTCCTGGCCGACGAGCGCGCCGAGGCCGCGGTGTACCGGGACCTCGCGAGCCGCCGGACGGGCGAGGAGCGGGACATCCTGCTGGCGCTCGCGGAGGCGGAGCGCCGCCACGAGCAGCACTGGCTCGACCTGCTCGGCGAGGACGCGGGACGGCCGCTGCGCGGCGACTGGCGCACCCGCACGCTCGGGTGGCTCGCGCGGCGCTTCGGCGGCGTGTTCGTGCTCGCGCTCGCCCAGCGGGCCGAGGCGCGCTCGACGTACGCGACCGATGCCGACGCGACACCCCGGATGGCCGCCGACGAGCGGATCCACGAGGAGGTCGTGCGCGGCCTCGCGACGCGCGGGCGCAACCGCATGTCGGGGACCTTCCGCGCGGCGGTGTTCGGCGCGAACGACGGCCTCGTGTCGAACCTCGCGCTGATCCTCGGCATCGGGGCGTCCGGCGCGTCGAACAGCACGGTGCTCCTCTCGGGGCTCGCGGGACTGCTCGCGGGGGCCCTCTCGATGGGCGCGGGGGAGTACGTGTCCGTGCGCTCCCAGCGCGAGCTGCTCGACGCGTCGACGCCGAGCCCGCAGGCGTCGGCGGCGCTGCCCGACCTCGACGTGGACGCGAACGAGCTCGCGCTCGTCTACCGGGCGCGCGGCATGGCGCCCGCCGAGGCCGAGGAGCACGCGGCCGACGTCCTCGCCACGTACACCCAGCAGACCGTGATCGCGCCGCCGCCCGGCATCGACGAGCACGAGACGCACGGGACCGCGATGGGGGCGGCGGTCTCGTCGTTCCTCTTCTTCGCGTCGGGTGCGCTCATCCCGGTCGTGCCGTACCTCCTCGGGATGACGGGCTTCCTCGCGGTCGGGGTCGCGGCGCTCCTCGTCGGGATCGCGCTGCTCGCGACGGGCGCGACCGTGGGCCTCCTCTCGGGGACGTCCCCGCTCACGCGGGCCCTGCGTCAGATCGCCATCGGGTTCGGCGCGGCCGCGGCCACGTACGCGCTCGGCCTGGTGTTCGGGGCAACCGTCGGGTGAAATCCGGCGCGTCGAGTGGTGAGCGTCACACTTCCGTGCCTACCGTGACCTCGGACGGGCCCCACGGCCCGCCCCTTCGCTGCACCGACGACCCACGGGGCACACGATGGACGCGACGCACGACGCGCAGGGCAGGCGCGCACCGGCCGCCCGTCGCTGGCTCGTGCGCGCGCTCGTCGCCGGCGGCGGTCTCGGTGCCGGCCTCGCGTTCGCCGTCGCGACCGCAGGCAGCGCGTCCGCCGCGGACGACCCGCTCGGGCTCGGCAAGGCACTCTCGCCCGTCACGTCGACGGTGCAGACCGTCGTCGACCCGGTCGTCCAGGACGTGGTCCAGCCCGTCGTGCGCGACGTCGTCGCCCCCGTGGTCCAGCCCGTCGCCCCGGTCGTGGAGAAGGTCGTCACCCCTGCCGCCCCGGTGGTCGAGGAGGTCGCGCGGCCCGTCGCCCCGGTGGTCGAGCAGGTCGTCCAGCCGGTCGCTCCCGTGGTCGAGCAGGTCGTGGAGCCGGTGGCGCCCGTCGTGCAGCCGGTGACCGACGCCGTCGCGCCCGTGACGACGCCGGCGCTCGACGTCGTCGTGCCGGCCGCGACGCCCGTCGTCGAGGCGGTCGCCCCCGTGGTGAACCCTGTGCTCGAGACGGTCTCGCCCGCGCTCGACCCGGTGACCCCGGTCCTGGAGGCGCTGACGCCGGTCCTCGACGTCCTGGCCCCCGTGACCGACCCGGTGCTCGGGCCGATCACCGGCCCGCTCGCTCCGCTGGAGCCGCTGACGCCGCTGCTCCCCGGGACGCCCGGCACGGGCACCCCGGGCACGGACGACCCGTCGGTCGGCGTCCCGTCGACGCCGGGCGCGGTCGACCCGGGCGGCGCCGTGGCCGCGCCGTCGGTGACCGCCGTCCCGGTGCTCCCGCCCGCCGCGCCGGCGGCCGCCGAGCCCACCGCCACCGCGACGGGCCGCGACGGCCCCGAGGATGTCGCCGCGCGGGACGCGCGCGCCCTTACGGCGGCGGTCGACGTCGCACCGAACGGCGCACCGCCGGGCTCGGCGCTGCCCTCCGACGGGCCGACCGGCCCCGGGGGCGTCCCCTCCGACGGCGGCCCCGGCACCACTCCCTCGCCCTCCGGCAGCGCGCAGCGCGCCGGGGCGGGCGGCGAGCTCGCGGCGGTCGGCAGCGGTGCCGACGCCCCCGCGCTCTCCTCCTGGACCGCCGTCGTGGACGACGCGCAGTCGAAGCACCCCTCGACCTTCTTCGAGGTTCCTGTCTCTCCTGCCTGACGTGGCTCGCGTCGCGCCCCGAGCGCGGCAGACGCGACCCGGCGCCGTCGTGCGCCAGCCACTTCTGAGCAGGAAAGAGAAACGATCATGCACACCTTCGTCCGGCGCGCGCTGCGCACAGCGCTCGTCACAGGCGGCCTCGTGGTCGTCGGGGCCGGAGCGGCCCACGCAGCCGAGGGCGACCTCCTCGGCGATCTCGGACTGGACGTGTCGGTCGAGGCTCCGCTGAGCCAGGTGACCGAGGTCCTGCCCGACGTCGCGGTCGACGTGCCCGTGCACGTTCCCGTGACCGTGTCCGACGTCGCGGTGGGCGCCCTGGGCGACGCCGCCGTCACGTCCGCGCCGGAGCCCGCTCCGGCTCCCGCGCCCGCGCCCACGAGGGAGCCCGCCCCGGCGGCTCCCGCGGACGTGGACGTGGACGTACCCGTGACGATCCCGGTGGACGTGTCGGGTGTCGCTGCCGGTGTCCTCGGTGACGCCGCGGTGACCCAGGCACCGGCCGAGCCGGCGCCCGCGCCGGAGCCTGCTCCTGCGCCGGAGCCTACTCCTGCTACGGGGGCGGACCCGGCGGACGTCGACCTCGACGTGCCGGTGACGGTCCCGGTGGACGTGTCGGGCGTCGCTGCGGGCGTCCTGGGTGACGCCACGGTGGCCCCGGCCCCGGCGGCGCAGCCGTCGGCTCCGGCGACCGGTGGTGGGGCCGAGGGCTCGACCGGCGAGGAGGCGTCCGGGGTGGACGTCGACGTGCCGGTGACGGTCCCGGTGAACGTGTCGGGAGTCGCTGCCGGTGTCCTGGGTGACGCGGAGGTGACGCCGGCTCCGGCGCAGCCGTCGGCTCCCGCGGCCGGTGGTGGCGCCGACGGCTCGACCGGCGAGGAGGCGTCCGGCGTGGACCTCGACGTGCCGGTGACCGTCCCGGTGGACGTGTCGGGTGTCGCCGTCGGTGTGGGCGGTGACGCCACGGTCGGCGGCGGGACGGCCGGCGAGGGTTCGGGCGACGGGACCGGCTCGACCGGCACCGACGGCTCGGGCCTGCTCGACGGCGTCCTCGGCGAGGACGGCCTCGTCGACGACCTGCTGGGCGACGGCCTCCTCGGGGGCGGTCTGCTCGGTGAGGGCGACGGCCTGCTGGACGGCGTGCTCGGCGAGGACGGCCTCGTGGACGACCTGCTCGGCGGCTCGTCGGGTGACGGTCTGCTCGACGGCGTGCTGGGCGAGGACGGGCTGCTGGGCGACGGCGGCGTGCTGGACGGCGTGCTCGGTGAGGACGGCGTCCTCGGGGCGCTGCCCGACCTGGACGTCGGCCTGCCGGTGACCGTGCCCGTCACGGTCTGCGGCGTGGGTGTGGGCCTCCTGGGCGACGCCTCGGCGGGGTGCCCGACGGCCGCCGTCGACCCGACCGACCCGACCGACCCCACGGACCCGACGGACCCGACGGACCCGACGGACCCGACGGACCCGACGGACCCGACGGACCCGACGGACCCGACGGACCCGACGGACCCGACGGACCCGACGGACCCGACGGACCCGACCGGTCCTGCGGACCCGGGGACGACCGGCGGCTCGGTGACCCGGGTGCTCAACCCGGTGAGCACGGGGACGGGCTCCACGAACGGCGCCGCGACCGGCACCGCGAACGCCGCGTCCGCCGTCACGGCGTCGGGCCCGACCGCCCTCGCCACGACGGGCGCGGGCGGTGACCTCGGTCTGCTCGTGATGGCCGGGCTGCTGACGCTGCTCGGTCTGTCGCTCCAGCGCTTCCGCCGGAAGTCCTGGGTCGCGGACCCGGACGCCTACACCCCGGTCTTCACCGACCGGAGCTGACGTCCAGAGACGCCAGGACCGCCCGGGCAGCTGCCCGGGCGGTCCTGGCCGCGCTCGTCGCGCGCTACGCGACGGCGAAGACGAGGGCCGCGATGGCGAAGCCCATGACGCCGATGGCCGTCTCCATCACCGTCCACGTGCGGAGGGTCGTCTTGACGTCCATGTCGAAGAACCGGCCCACGAGCCAGAACCCGGAGTCGTTCACATGACTGAGCACCACCGAGCCCGCTGCCACGGCGACGACGACCGCGGCGAGCTCGATCGCGTTGAACCCGCCGGCCTCCACCGCCGGGGCGATGAGCCCTGCCGCGGTGGTCAGCGCGACGGTCGCGGAACCCTGCGCCACGCGGAGGATCGCCGCGATGAGGAACCCGGCCACGATGACGGGCAGGCCGAGGTCGCCGAGCACGTCGGCGAGCGCGTCGCCGATCCCGGTCGCGCGCAGGACGCCACCGAACATGCCGCCCGCGCCGGTGATGAGGATGACCGAGCACACCGGGCCGAGCGCCGAGTCGAGGGTCTTCTCCAGCGCCGTCCCGGAGACGCCGCGACGGCGGCCCAGGACCCAGGCGGCGACGAGCACGGTGATGAGCAGCGCGACGGGCGTCGCGCCGATGGCGCGCAGCGTCTGCACGGCGGGGTTGTCCCCGTCGACGGCTCCGGCCGCGCGCAGCGCGTCGAGGCCCGTGTTGGCGAAGATGAGCACGAGCGGGAGCAGGAGGATCGCGACGACGGTGCCGAACTTCGGCGGGTTCTCGAGCTGGTCCTCGTCGGCCTCGCCGAGGATCGCGGGGATGGGTAGCTCGATGCGGCGTCCGGCGAAGCGGCCGAACAGGTAGCTCGTGACGTACCACGTCGGGATGGCGACGACGAGGCCGAGCAGGATGACGATGCCGATGTTCGCGCCGAGGAACTCGGTCGCGGCGACGGGGCCGGGGTGCGGCGGCACGTAGATGTGCATGACGGAGAACGCACCCGCGACGGGCAGGCCGTAGAGGAGGAGCGAGCCGCCCAGCCGACGCCCGACGGAGAAGACGATCGGCAGCATGACGACGAGACCGGCGTCGAAGAAGATGGGGAAGCCGAAGATGAGGGAGGCGAGACCGAGCGCGAACGGCGCCCGCTTCTCCCCGAACTTCTCGATGAGGAAGTCGGCCATGACCTTGGCGCCGCCGCTCGTCTCGACGAGCCTGCCGAGCATGGCGCCGAGCCCGACGAGGAGCGCGACGGTCGCGAGCGTCGAGCCGAACCCGGCGGTGAGCACCTCGACGATCGACCCCGTCGGGATGCCGGCGACCACCGCGGTGAGCAGGCTGACGAGGATGAGCGCCACGAAGGCGTGCAGCTTGAGCTTGATGATGAGGAACAGCAGGATCGCGATCGCGCCGGCGGCGATGGCGAGCAGCGGTCCGGCGGTCAGGGTCTGGGTCCAGTCCTCGGGGGGCATGGTGTCTCCGTCGACGGTCGGGTCGGGTGCGTGGTGCGTGGTGCGTGGTGCAGGGGTGAGGGTCAGGGAGGGCGGCGCGGCTCAGCGCTCGCCCGAGGCGTCGCTCAGCGCGTGCCCGAGGCGTCGCTCAGGCGGGTCCGGGCGAGGATCTCCTCCACGACCTGCTCGGGCGTGGCGGAGACGTCGAGCGTGAAGCCGGGCTCGTCGTCGGCCAGGGGCTCGAGCGTGGCGAGCTGCGACGGCAGGAGCGACGTGGGCATGAAGTGCCCGCTGCGGTGCTGCATGCGCTCGGCGAGGAGCTCGGGGGTGCCGGTGAGGTGCACGAAGCACACCTCGCCGCGGGCCGTGCGCAGCAGGTCGCGGTAGGAGCGCTTGAGCGCGGAGCACGTGACGACGCCGGACCGGCCGGCCTCCGCCTCGCTGCTCAGCCAGTCGCGGATCGCCTCGAGCCAGGGCCACCGGTCGTCGTCGGTGAGCGGCGTCCCGGCGCTCATCTTGTCGATGTTGGCCTGCGGGTGGAAGCGGTCGGCCTCCGCGTACTCGGTGCCGAGGCGCTGCGCGAGCAGCGTCGCGACGGTGGTCTTGCCCGAGCCGGCCACGCCCATCACGACGAGGTGCTGGGGCAGGGGGTCGTTCCCGGCGTCGTCGGGCCGGTCGGTGGAGCTGACGTCCGTGTCCATGTGTCGACTTCCGTGTCGGGTGGGGGCGTCCGGTCGGGGCGGTGCCTGGGGCCCCGGCCGTCCCGGTGACGACCGTCGTGGTCGTCCTCGGCCTCCACTGTGGGGCATTGGTAGCACCTTTGGCAAGTGATTGATAGCACCATTGGCCGCCACTAGGCTGCGAGACATGGCGACGACGGTCCTGCACACCACCGTGCTCGACTCGCTCGGACGTCGCATCACCAGCGGCGACGTCCCCGCGGGCACGCCGCTGACCCTGGAGTCGATCGGCTCCGAGTTCGGGGTGTCGCGCACCGTCGCGCGCGAGGTCATGCGGCTCCTCGAAGGGCTCGGGCTCGTGCGGTCGAGGCGCCGCGTCGGGATCGTCGTGCTCGGCATCGAGGACTGGAACGTGCTCGACCCGCGCGTCATCCGCTGGCGTCTCGAGGGCCCCGGCCGTGACCCGCAGCTCCGCACGCTCACCGAGCTGCGGCACGCCGTCGAGCCGCTGGCCGCCGCCGGGGCCGCGCTCCACGCCACGCCCGCCGAGCGCGCCGAGCTCGTCGCCGCGGCCGGTCGCATGCGCCTGCTCGGGGAGGCGGGCGACCTCGAGGAGTTCCTCGCCCTCGACGTCCGGTTCCACGAGATCCTGCTCCGCGCGAGCGGCAACGAGATGTTCGGCGCGCTCGCGGGGGTCGTCGCGGCCGTCCTCAGCGGCCGGACGCACCTGGGCCTCATGCCCGCCTCGCCCGTCCCCGAGGCCCTCGACCAGCACGAGGCGGTCGCGCGCGCGGTCGCGGACGGCGACCCGGAGGCCGCCGAGGCCGCGATGGCCGCGATCGTCGGCGAGGTCCGCACCGCGCTCGACGGGGTCCCGCCCGCCCCCGCCTGAGCGGCACGCCCCGGCCCCGCCTGAGCGGCGCGTCCCGGTCCCGCGGGCTCAGCGCGGGTGCACGCGGACCTCGGCCGCCTTGACGACGAACCAGACGCGCTCGCCCGGCACCAGGCCGAGCTCGGCGACCGCGCGCGGCGTGAGGTCCGCGGCCAGGCGCGGTGCGTCCTGCCCGACGGCGGTCGTCGCCCCCGCGGTCAGGTCGCCCGGGCCGTCGTCCACCGCGCGTCCCCACACGCGCAGGAGCGGCCCGTGCGGCTCGACGCTCGTCACGACGACCCGGTACGCGTTGCGCGGGCTGCCCTCGGGCGTCGTGCGGTGCACGGCGACCGCGCGCGGCTCGAACACCGCCACGGCGCCGTCCCCGACCGCGAGCGGCTCGTCCGCCGTCCCGTGCACGCGGACCTCCGCGCCGTCGACGGCGACGGTCACCTCGCGCGCGAGGCTCTCCGCGTCCGGGGCGACGTCCGTCGCGGCCCCCACCGGGCCTGCCGTCCCACCCGCCGGCTCGGCCGCCGCCCGCTCGCGCACCGTCCGTACCGGCTCCGGGACGGCGACGTGCGCGACGCTCCCCGCGAGCAGGTTGACGCCCGCGAGACGGGCGGCGAACCGGGACCGCGGGCGCGTGAGCACCGCGTCCACCGGCCCGTCCTCGACGACGCGGCCGCCCTCCAGCACGACGACGCGGTCGGCGAGGAGCAGCACGTCGAGCAGGTCGTGCGTCACGAGCAGGGTCGTGCGCGGGTGCTCGCGCTGCGCGTGGTGCAGCACGGTCCGGACGTGCTGCGCGACGCCGACGTCGAGCGACGCGAGCGGCTCGTCGAGCAGGAGCACGCGCGGGTCGGTCACGAGCGCCCGGGCGATCGCGACGCGCTGCGCCTGCCCGCCCGAGAGGTCGGTCGAGCGGCGCCGCGCGAGGTCCGCCGCGCCGACGCGGGCGAGCGCGTCCCGGGCCTCCTCGCGGGCACGAGCGCGGGGCACGCCCCGGGACCGGAGGCCGAACGCGACGTCGTCCTCGACCGACAGGTGCTCGAACAGCAGCGGGCGCTGGCTCAGCCACGCGAGGTGGCGACGGCGCGGCGGGAGGCGCGAGACGTCGTCGTGCCCGACGGCGACGCGCGCACCCGGGGCCTCGCCGGGCGTGAGCAGGCCCGCGACGACCTGCACGAGCGTGGACTTGCCCGCGCCGTTCTCGCCGAGCACCGCCACGACCTCGCCCGGCGCGACGGTGAGCTCCACGTCGAGCCCGCGCTCCGGCACGACGGCGCGCACGGTCAGCGCGGCCGGGGGCGTCGGGGCCGCAGGCCCGGCGGGTGCCGGGGCCCGGTCGGCCGGCGGGTCGGCCTGCGGGCCAGGGGAGACGACAGCGCGGGGGCGGGGGCCGCCGTCGGGCAGGAAGCCCCGGACGCCTCGCCGCGGGCGCGGGGCCCCGAGCGCGCGCGGCCCGTGGACGACCGCGGTGATGAGGACCGCGACCACGACGAGCACGAACGACAGCGCGACCGCGCTGTCCGGGTCCGCGCTGCGCTGGAGGTAGATCTCGAGCGGCAGGGTCTGCGTGACGCCCTGGAGCGCGCCCGCGAACGTCAGGGTCGCCCCGAACTCACCGAGGGCGCGCGCGAACGCGAGCACGGCGCCGGACAGCAGCCCCGGCAGGACGCGGGGGAGCGTGACCCGGCGCAGGACGGTCGTGGGCCGCGCGCCGAGCGTCGCGGCGACGTCCTCGAGGCGCGTGTCCTGGCTGCGCAGCGCACCCTCCAGGCTGAGCACGAGGAACGGCAGCGCGACGAACGTCTGCGCCAGCACGACGGCCGTCGTCGTGAACGCGACCTCGACCCCCAGCACCTCGAGGTGCCGGCCGATCAGGCCCCGGCGCCCGAACGTGTGCAGCAGCGCGATGCCGCCGACGACGGGCGGCAGCACGAGCGGCAGGAGCACGAGGGCGCGCGCGACGCGCTGCCCGGGGAACGTGGTGCGCGCGAGGACGAGCGCCATGGGCGTGCCGAGCACCACGCAGCACGCCGTCGCGGCAAGCGCGGTGCGCAGCGAGAGGCCGAGCGCGTCGAGCGCCGCCGGCGAGGTCACGAGCGCCCAGAAGCCGCCGGTCCCGTCCGGGCCCGGCGCGAGCTCCACGCGCCCGACCATCGCCGCCACGGGCACGACGACGAACAGCGCGCCCAGCATCGCGGGGACGAGGACCCAGCGGGGCAGGCCGCGCATCAGGACCCGCCGGGGCGCGCGGGGGTCACGGTGCGTCGGGCGCGCCGAAGCCCGCGGCGGCGAGCGCGGCCTGCCCGGCGTCGCCGGTCATGAGGTCCACCCACGCCTGCGCGAGCGCGACCTGCTCCGGGCCGGCGTCCTCGGCCGCCGCAACGAGCGCGATCGGGTAGACGTTGAGCGCGGCGCTCGTCTCGGGCACGTCCACGACCTCGACGTCGTCGCCTGCGAGCGTCGCGTCGGTGACGTAGACGAGCCCCGCGTCGGCCTCGCCCGCCGTCACCTTGCCGAGCACGTCGGTGACGCTGGCCTCCTCGCTCACGCGGTGGACGGTCACGCCCGCGGCCTCGGCGACGGTGTCGGTCGCGCTGCCGCACGGCACCTGCGGCGCGCACACGACGACCCTGACGTCGTCGCGCGCGAGGTCGGCAAAGGTCTCGACGCCCGCGGGGTTCCCGGGCGGCGTGACGATCGTCAGCGTGTTCGTCGCGAACGCGACGGGGTCGGCGGCGTCCCCGGCGTCGACGACGCGCGCCATGGAGCGCTCGTCCGCGGACGCGAAGACGTCGGCCGGCGCGCCGGCGAGGATCTGGTCGCCCAGGTCGGACGACCCGGCGAACGACAGCGCGACGATCACGCCGTCGTGCTCGTCCTCGAAGTCCGCCGCGAGGTCGGTGAACACGTCGCGCAGCGACGCCGCGGCGAGCACGGTGAGGGTGCGGTCCTCGGCCGTCGTGCGCGCGGGGTCGGGGGCGGCGCCGTCACCGGTCCCCGCACCCGTGCCGCACGCGGCGAGGCCGGCGACCAGGGCCGCCGCCGCGAGCGCCGCGAGAGGGCCCCGGGCGCGGCGGCGGGTCGTCGTGCGGGCGGACGCGCTCACGCGGCTCCTCCGGGGGTCTCGACGATGACGGTCGTCGCCTTGACCACCGCGACGGCGAGGCTGCCGGGCTCGAGCCGCAGCTCGCGCACGGCCTCCGTGCTCATGAGCGACACGACGCGCTGGCCGCCGCAGAGCATCTCGACCTGGGACATGACGGTGTCGCTCACGACGTCCGTCACGATCCCCACGAACCGGTTGCGCGCCGAGCGGGCGACGCCCGACGGGTCCGGCGTCGGGTGCGACTGCGCGACGGCGAAGCGCGCGAGCTCCGCGCCGTCGACGACCTTGCGCCCGGCGTCGTCGGCGCTCGCGGCGAGGTCCCCGGCGCCGACCCAGCGGCGGACGGTGTCGTCGCTGACCCCGAGCAGGCTCGCGGCCTCGCGGATCCGAAAGTGCGGCATGAACACGAGATTAGACCCGCACCTGCGGAGTGTCATCCCGGCGTCGCCCGGTGTGGCACCCTCGACGCGTGAGCGAGACGACCACCCGGGACGACGTGCGCGTCGTCGCGGAGGACCCGACGACCCCGGATGTGCTGGCGCTGCTGCAGGAGCACCTGGACGACATGTACGCGACGTCGCCGCCCGAGAGCGTGCACGCGCTCGACGTCGAGCGCCTGCGCGCGCCGGACATCACGTTCGTCACCGCGCGGTCCGCGGACGGCGGCCTCCTCGGCTGCGGCGCCCTCAAGCAGCACGACGCGACGCTGGGCGAGCTCAAGTCCATGCGCACGACGGCGGCCGCGCGGGGTCGGGGCGTCGCCGCCACGGTCCTCGCGCACCTGCTCGACGCCGCACGCGACCGCGGCCTCGACCGCGTGAGCCTGGAGACAGGCACCGAGGACTACTTCGCGGCGGCGCGACGGCTCTACGCGCGCCACGGGTTCGTGCCGTGCGAGCCGTTCGCCGACTACACCGACGACCCGAACAGCACGTACCTGACGCTCTCGCTCGCCTGACGGGGCCGCCCTGCACCGGGGTAGAACCTCCGGTCGCGAGGTAGAGCCCGCCGCGCTCTACGTCACGACCGGGGGCTCTACCTCGCGACCGTGCGGTGGCGGGGGAGCACCACGTGTCATGCGTCGAGGCGCAGGCGCGCCCCGAGCGCGACGGCGGCGACGACGGCCGCCCCGGCCACGAGGACGAGGTCCTTGAGCACGTACTGGCCCATCAGCGTCACGCCGTGGCCGAACAGCTCGCCGGCGAACAGCACGATCGGCGAGAGGATCCCGGCCAGCGCGACGGCGAGCGCGAGCAGGCCCGCGCGGAGCAGCCGGCCGGTGAGGAGCGTCAGGCCGATGAACGTCTCCAGGACCGCGGTGAGCACCACGGCCGTGGTCCCGCCCACGAGGCCGAGCGTGAGCGTCTCGACGGTCCGGGCGGCGATCGCCTCCGCCGGGCTCGCGCCGGGGAAGAACTTGAGGACGCCGAAGCCGAGGAACACGAGGCCGAGGGCGACACGCAGGGCGGGCACGGACCAGCGGGTGAGGACGCGCGCGGTCGCGGCGACGGCGGCGTCCGCCCGGCCCGCGAGACGTGCTGGCACGAGGGCGGCGCGACGGCGGCGGGCGGGCGTGGCGTGTGCCGCCGACGGCGCGGACGGGCGGGTGGCGCGGGGACGACCGGCGGTCGTCGGGGCGGTGGTGGACATGCGGGGACCTCTTCCAGGGACGGTCGCGGTCGGGGTTGAACGCCCCGGGAAGGAGGGCGTCGCGGGGCGTCCTGTGGACGACTTCGGGCCGAATTCACCCGCCGACGCGCGTCGACCCGGGCCACCCGGACCGGCCGGACCGGGCCTCCGGGGTCAGCGCGAGCGCGGGCGCTCCGAGGGGTCCCAGCCCGGGCGCGGGGCGCGCGCGGCGACCGACGCGTCGCGCGAGCGGTACACGACGTACGGGCGGAACAGGTACGGCACCGGGGCGGAGAACGCGTGCACGAGCCGCGTGAACGGCCACAGGACGAACAGCAGGTTCGCCGCGACGATGTGGAGCTGGAACGCCGCGGGCACGCCCGCCATGAGCTCCGGCTGCGGCTGGAGGTACCAGAGCGAGCGGAACCACGGCGAGATGGTCTGGCGGTAGTCGTACCCGAGCCCGTCGGCGAGGAGCTGCGTCTGCACCGTGGCCCACGACCCGAGCAGGATCGACGCCGCGAGGAACACGTACATCGTCTTGTCCATGCGCGTCGTCGCGCGGAAGACGGGCCCGGACGTGCGGCGGCGATAGATGAGGATGAGCAGGCCCGCGACGAGCACGACGGCCGCGACCGACCCCATGTACGTCGCGACGAAGTGGTACGCGACCTCCTGGATCCCCACCGCCTCCGTCCACGACTCCGGGATCACGAGCCCCATCAGGTGCCCGAGGATCACGAACAGCAGGCCGAAGTGGAAGAGCGGCGAGCCGAGCCGCAGCAGCCGCTTCTCGTAGAGCTCGCTGGACCGCGTCGTCCACCCGAACTTGTCGTACCGGTACCGCCAGATCGAGCCCACGACGAACACCGCGAACGTCACGTACGGGAACACGACCCACAGCAGGACCTCTCCGGTGCTCACCCCGCTCATCGCACCGCACCTCCCGTCCGGTCGGGCGCGCCCGTGCCGTACGGCTCGAGCGCGAAGGGCTCCATGCCCACGAGCTCGGCGGGCGGCCCCGCCGTCACGAGCTCGACGTACCGCTGCTGCGTGCGCTCGTCGAGCGGCGGCAGCGTGAGGCACACGGCCTCGACGACCCCGGTCCAGGGGCTGCGCGCGCTCTCGAGCGCCGTGCGCAGCACCTCGATGCCGTCGCGGTGGGACGCGAGCAGACCGGCCGCGATCGTCGCGTCGTCGCCCGTGGTCCGGGCCGAGAACTCGAGCACCGTCGGCAGGTAGTCGGGGAGCTCCGAGCCCGTGACCTCCCACCCGGCCGCGCGGTACGCCTCGACGAACGCGACGAGCGCCGTCCCGCGCCGGCGGGTGTCGCCCGCCGCGTAGTACGAGAGGTACATCGAGCACTTCCGCTTGAGGTCGAACGTCGCGACGTACCGCGCCTGGAGCTCGCGCAGACCCGGCCCGCCCGGCGTCGTGAGCACGTCGCAGAAGTCCTCCAGGCGCTCGCGGACGGGGCCGGGCAGGCCCGGGGCGGACGCGCGGACGACGTCGACCGCGGCGACCACGTCCTCGTCCGGGTAGGCCAGCAGCAGCGACGCGGCCATGTGGGCGGTGCGGCGCTGGGCGGCCGTCGTCGCGACCGGTGCCAGGTGGTCGGGCTGCGGCCCCCGGGGCCGTGCCCCGGGCCGCAGCGCCGGGGTCGGGAGCAGGGAGCGCGCCCTCATCGGGTGCCTCCGTCGGGCTCGACGCCAGGACCGCTCCCGGGCGCGGGACCGCCCGCCGGCCCGCCGGGCGCCGGCCCACCGGACGTCGGGGGACCGGGGATCGTGTCGTGCCGCGCGTCCTGGCGCCCGCCCGGCAACGAGCCCGGGCCGCCCGGCGTGACACCGCCGGGTGCACCCGACACGTCGCCCGGCTCCGGCCCCTCGCCCGGCGGGAAGAGGCCGGGCGGTCGCCCGTTCCCGTCCCAGTTGAGGAGGTTGACGCGGCCGGGGGTCGACGGCCCGTAGGGCGAGTCCGCCGTCTGCCGCGCCTGGAGCACGTGGAAGTTCTCGACCGCGACCGGCACCGGGCTGCCCGACGTCTCGCCGAACGGGCCGCCGCCCGTGAGGCCCATGCCGCCCATGCCGGGGCCGCCGTCGTAGTCGAGGGAGCACGACAGCTCGTCGAGCTCGCGCGCGATCTCGGTGTGCGCGGTCGGGATGACGTACCGGTCCTCGTACTTCGCGACGGCGAGCAGGCGGTACATCTCCTCGACCTGGGCACCGGTCATGCCGACCGCGGCCGCGGTCCGCTCGTCGGCCTCGCGGCCGAGGTTGATGTCGCGCATGTACGACCGCATGGCGGCCAGACGGCGCAGCACCCGTTCGACCGGGGCGGTGTCGCCCGCGGTGAACAGCCCCGCGAGGTACTCGAGCGGGATGCGCATCTTCGAGATCGCGGCGAACAGCGTGCGCCCGTCCTCGCCGTCGTTCCCGGAGGCGGCGACGACGTCGACGACGGGGGACAGCGGCGGGATGTACCAGACCATCGGCAGCGTGCGGTACTCGGGGTGCAGGGGCAGCGCGACCTCGTAGCGCGAGATCAGGTCCCAGATCGGCGAGCGCTGGGCGGCCGTGATCCAGTCGTCGGGGATGCCCTCGGCACGCGCGGCGGCCACGACCTCCGGGTCGTTCGGGTCGAGGAAGACGGCGCGCTGCGAGGCGAGGAGCTCGTGCTCGTCCTCGACGCTCGCGGCCTCGGTGACCTTGTCGGCGTCGTAGAGGACGAGGCCGAGGTAGCGCAGGCGCCCGACGCACGTCTCCGAGCACACGGTCGGCAGGCCGACCTCGATGCGCGGGTAGCAGAGCGTGCACTTCTCGGCCTTGCCGGTCTTGTGGTTGAAGTAGACCTTCTTGTACGGGCACCCGGTGACGCACATGCGCCAGCCCCGGCACTGGTCCTGGTCGACCAGCACGATGCCGTCCTCGGCCCGCTTGTACATGGCGCCCGACGGGCACGACGCGACGCACGCCGGGTTGAGGCAGTGCTCGCAGATGCGGGGCAGGTAGAACATGAACGTCTTGTCCAGCTCCGTGGCCACGTGCTCCGACATGTGCTGGAGCACGGGGTCGTCCTGCATCGTCGCGGTCGAGCCGCCGAGGTCGTCGTCCCAGTTCGCGGACCAGGAGATGTTGATGTCACCGCCCGTGAGCAGCGACTTCGGCCGGGCGACGGGCGTGTGCTGCCCCTGCGGCGACGAGAGCAGCATGTCGTACTCGTAGGTCCACGGCTCGTAGTAGTCGTGGATCGAGGGGAGCTTCGGGTTGGAGAAGATCGTCGCGAGCTTCTTCAGGCGGCCCCCGGCGCGGAGCTTGAGCCGGCCCTTCTTCGTCCGCACCCAGCCGCCCTGCCAGCGCTCCTGGTCCTGGTAGGTGCGCGGGTACCCGAGCCCGGGACGCGTCTCGACGTTGTTGAACCACACGTACTCCACGCCGGTGCGGTTCGTCCACGCCTGCTTGCACGTCACCGAGCACGTGTGGCACCCGATGCACTTGTCGAGGTTCATGACCATCGACATCTGCGCCATCACCCGCACGACGTCACCCCCTCCCGGCCGGCCGGCCCGAGGCCGCCTGCTGCGTCCGTCCGCGTCACGAGTACCGCACCTCCTGGCTCCGGCGCCGGACGACCGTCATCTCGTCGCGCTGGTTCCCCGTGGGCCCGAGGTAGTTGAACGCGTACGAGAGCTGGGCGTACCCGCCCGCGAGGTGCGTCGGCTTGAGCAGGATGCGCGTGAGCGAGTTGTGGATGCCGCCGCGCAGGCCCGACGTCTCGGCGAGCGGGACGTCGATCGTGCGGTCGGTCGCGTGGAACATGTAGACCGTGCCCTCGGGCATCCGGTGGCTGACGATCGCGCGCGCCACCACGACGCCGTTGCGGTTGTACGCCTCGATCCACTCGTTGTCCGCGACGCCGATCTTGGCCGCGTCGGCCGGGCTCATCCAGATGCCGGGGCCGCCGCGCGACAGCGACAACATGAAGAGGTTGTCCTGGTACTCCGAGTGGATCGCCCACTTGTTGTGCGGGGTCAGGTACCGCACCGCGACCTCCGCGTGCCCGGCGGACCCCGGGTAGCCCGACGGCGAGGTGTCGCCCACGACGGGCGAGTCGCCGAACAGCCGGTGCATGTCGAGCGGCGGCCGGAACACCGGCAGGTGCTCGCCGAGCTCGATCATCCAGTCGTGGTCGAGGTAGAAGTGCTGCCGGCCCGTGAGGGTGTGCCACGGCTTGAGCCGCTCCACGTTGACGACGAACGCCGAGTACCGGCGCCCGCCGTGCTCCGAGCCCGACCACTCGGGCGAGGTGATGACCGGGGTCGGGCGGGACTGCACGTCCGGGAACGTCACGCGCTTGCCCTGCTCGTCGCGGGCGAGGTCCGCCAGGGGCGTGCCCGTGCGGCGCTCGACGTGCTCGAACCCCTGCACGGCGAGGCGACCGTTCGTCGTGCCCGAGAGGGCGAGGATCATCTCGCACGCGTGCGTGTCGCGGTCGAGGCGCGGACGTCCGGCGGCGGGGCCGTCGGGCACGAGCCCGTTGCGCCGGCCGAGGTCCGCGACCTCCGGCCCGGGCGAGAACTGCACGCCCTTGGTCGCCATGCCCGCCTTCTCGGTGAGGGGACCGAGCGCGGCCATGCGCGCGGCGAACGCCGGGTAGTCGCGCTCGACGACGACGAGCTTCGGCATCGTCACGCCCGGCACGAGCTCGCGCTCGGTCACGGGCCGCCCCGAGTCGGTGAGCGCGCCGTGCGGGACGGCCATCTCGTCCGGGGTGTCGTGCGCGAGCGGGGCGGCGACGAGGTCCTCCCGCACCCCGAGGTGCGTCACCGCGAGCTCGGAGACCTTCGCCGCGACGGTGTGGAAGATGTCGAAGTCCGTGCGCGTCTGCCACGGCGGGTCGATCGCCGGGTTGAACGAGTGCACGAACGGGTGCATGTCCGTCGAGGACAGGTCGTGCTTCTCGTACCAGGTCGCGGCGGGGAGCACGACGTCCGAGAACAGCGTCGTCGACGTCATCCGGAAGTCGAGCGTGACGAGCAGGTCGAGCTTGCCGCGCGGCGCCTCCTCGCGCCACGTCATCGACCGCGGGCGCCGCTCGGGGCCGGACTCCGCGGCGTTGACCGCGGCGTCCGTCCCCAGGAGGTGCTGGAGGAAGTACTCGTTGCCCTTGCCCGACGACCCGAGGATGTTCGCGCGCCACACCGTGACGACGCGCGGGAAGTTCGCCGGGTCGTCGGGGTCCTCGCACGCGAACCGGAGGTTCCCGGCCTTGAGCTCGTCGACGACGTGCTGCGCCGGCTCCTTGCCCGCCGCGCGGGCCTCGTCCACGAGGTCGAGCGGGTTGCGGTCGAACGTCGGGTAGCTCGGCATCCAGCCGCGCTGCGCGGACTCGACGAGCGTGTCCGCCGTCGTGCGCCCGGAGAACTGCCCCTGCGCGAGCGGCGACGCGAGGGCGTCCGCGGGCAGGCCGTCGTAGCGCCACTGGTCCGTTGCGAGGTACCAGAACGCGGTGCCGATCATCTGGCGCGGCGGTCGTGACCAGTCGAGGCCGCCCGCGTACTGGGCCCACCCCGTGACGGGACGGCACTTCTCCTGCCCCACGTAGTGCGCCCACCCGCCCCCGTTCACGCCCTGGCAGCCCGTGAGGGTGGTCAGCGCGAGCATCGCGCGGTAGATCGTGTCGGAGTGGAACCAGTGGTTGGTGCCCGCGCCCATGATGATCATCGAGCGCCCGCCCGAGTCGAGCGCGTTCTGCGCGAACTCGCGCCCGATGCGCGCGGCCGCCGCGGCCGGGACGCCCGTGAACCGCTCCTGCCACGCCGGGGTCGCGGGAGTCGCGTCGTCGTCGTAGCCCGCGGGCCACTCGCCCGGCAGGCCGAGCTCCGGCCGGTTCACGCCGTACTGCGCGAGCAGCAGGTCGAGCACCGTCGTGACGAGCCGCCCGCCGACGCGACGCGCCGGCACGCCACGCACGACGACGCCCGCACCGCCCAGGTGCGCGCCCGCGTCGTCGCCCGGGGCCGGGTCGAGGTCGAACCGCGGCAGCCCGACGGCGACCGTCTCGTACGAGTGGTCGGCCGAGGGAGAGCCCGGGTCCGCCGGGGTAGAGCCCTGGTCGGCCGGGGTAGAGCCCTGGTCGGGCGACAGCGGGCGCTCGGGGACGGTGTCGCGGCTGGGAGGCGTCTGGGGGGAGCCCCAGAAGACGCCGTGCGGGTCGGCGACCGAGAGCAGCGGGTCGATGTCGCCGAGGTCGAGGTTCCACCGCCCGGCGTCGGCCTCGCCGTAGCGGTGGCCGAGGCTCCCGTGCGGGACGCGCGGGGTGCCGTCCGCGTCGAGCACGACGGTCTTGAAGCGCGCGTTCGCCGAGCCGGCGCCGTCGTCGCCGGGGCGCCCGACGCCGTCGGGCAGGTCCGCCGCGGTGAGGAACTTCCCGGGCACGTACGTCGTGCCCGAGCCGTCGTCGTGCTCCTCGAGCACGACGAGGTGGGGGAGGTCCGTGAAGCGGGCCGCGTACTCCGCGAACTGCGGGGTGCGGCGCTGCGCGTAGTGCTCCGTGAGGATCACGTGGCCCATGGCCTGGGCGAGCGCGCCGTCCGTGCCCGGGTGCGGGGCGAGCCACTCGTCGGCGAACTTCGTGTTGTCCGCGTAGTCGGGCGACACAACGATCACCTTCTGGCCGCGGTAGCGCGCCTCGGTCATGAAGTGGGCGTCGGGCGTGCGGGTCACGGGGACGTTCGAGCCCCACATGATGCAGTACGTCGAGTTCCACCAGTCCGCGGACTCCGGGACGTCGGTCTGGTCGCCGAAGACCTGCGGGGACGCGACGGGCAGGTCGGCGTACCAGTCGTAGAACGACAGCATGGTGCCGCCGAGCATCTGGACGAACCGCGCGCCCACCCCGTGGGAGACCATCGACATGGCGGGGATCGGGGAGAACCCCGCGATGCGGTCGGGCCCGTACGCCGCGATCGTGTGCACGTGCGCCGCGGCGACGATCTCCGCCGCCTCGTCCCACGTGGCGCGCACGAGGCCGCCCTTGCCGCGCGCCGCCTTGTAGGCGCGGGCGGTGGTGGGGTCCGTCGTGACCTTGCGCCACGCGAGCACCGGGTCGCCCGTGGCGGCGCGGGCCGCGCGGTAGGCGTCGAGCAGCGCGCTGCGCACGTAGGGGTAGCGCACGCGCGTGGGGGAGTAGGTGTACCAGGAGAACGCGGCGCCGCGGGGGCAGCCGCGCGGCTCGTACTCGGGCGAGTCCGGCCCCACGGAGGGGTAGTCGGTCTGCTGGGTCTCCCACGTGATGATGCCGTCCTTGACGTACACCTTCCACGAGCACGACCCGGTGCAGTTCACGCCGTGGGTCGAGCGCACGACCTTGTCGTGGGACCAGCGGTCACGGTAGAACACGTCGCCCTGGCGGCCGCCCGTGAGGAACACCTGCCGCAGGTCGTCGGACACCGTCCCGCGTTTGAGGTGCTTGCCGAGCCGCAGCAGCGCGTCCTCGACCGGGCCCTCCGACGTCGTCGTCATGCGGCGCTCCCGCCCCCCGGGGCGGCGGGGGCCACCGGGCACCACCAGGGGCGGCGCGCCGGCGGCGACGACGGCACGGACAGGTACGACATACGAGCCTCCTGGGCGAGCAGGTGCGGCGGTCGGTCCACAGCCACTATGCCCAGGTCGCCCGGATCGCGCGCGGTGAGCGCGCGCCGTGGTCCCGTCCCTGCCGGGCCGGGCCGGGCTCGCTACCGTGGCGCCATGACCGCACCCACCGGACGGCCCGCGGACGCGACCGTCGCCGTCGTCACCGTGTCCGACCGCTGCTCGCGCGGCGAGGCGGAGGACTGCTCGGGACCTCTCCTCGCGGGGCTGCTCGCGGCGTCGGGCTGGGCGGTCGTCACCGACCTCGTGCCCGACGGCGTCGCTCCCGTCCGCGACGCGGTCACCCGGGCGGTGGCCGGGGGAGCGCGCGTCGTGCTCACGACCGGGGGGACGGGCGTCGGGCCGCGTGACCTCACGCCCGAGGGCACCCGCGAGGTGCTGGCGCAGGAGGTCCCGGGCATCGCCGAGGAGCTGCGCCGCCGGGGCGCGGAGCACGTCCCCGCGGCGGTGCTGTCGCGCGGCGTCGCGGGGGTCGCGCCCGGCCCGCACGGGCGCGCGCTCGTGGTCAACCTCCCTGGCTCCACCGGCGGGGTGCGCGACGGCTGGGCCGTCCTGGAGCCGCTCCTGCCGCACGTCCTCGCGCAGCTCGACGGCGGCGACCACTGACGACCAGCCCGTCGGGGCGCGCCGACCAGGCGGTCGCGGCGGGTCCGGGACCGTGACGAGCCAGGACCGCCTGCTCGGCACGGGGCGGGGTCAGCCGGGCGGGGTCAGCCGCCGGCGAACGGGGGGAGGACGTCCACCGTCTCGTCCGCGGCGACCGGGGTGTCGTCGCTCGCCGCGCGGACGCCTCCCACGAGGAGCGAGCAGCGCGGGAGCACGCCGGCGAGCGCCGCGTGCCGGGCGACGACGGCGGCGTGCAGCTCGCCGACCGTCGTCGCGTCGACGGTCTCGGTCTCGGTGCCGGCGGCGTCGCGCGCGCCGGCGAAGTAGCGGACGGTCGCCATCTCTCAGTCCTGCGCCCCGGCCGGGGCCGCCGTGCCGGGCAGCTCGGGCTCGGGCGTCCACGCGAGCGCGAGCTCGGTCGCCCGGTCGAGCACGTCCTGCACGCTGCGGCCCGACCCGTCGTGCACGGCGAGCCCGGCGACGTAGCCCGCGACGAACGTCGTGAGAGGCGCGGCGGGGCGCTCGATGCCGTGCGCGGCGTCGCGCGCGAGGTCGAGGACCGCGCCGATGTCGACGACCTCCGGGTCGAGGTCGAGGTCCTGCGCGAGCGCGTCGACCCAGCGTTCGAGGTTCGTCATCGTGGCCTCCTGCCGTCGTCGGGGGTGCCGGCGGGCGGGGCGCCGGGCACCGCGGGCGCGCCTGCGGCCAGGCGGCGCTCCTGCTCGCGGGCATCCTCCCACGTGTCCACGTCGTCGGTGGCGCCCGTGTCGTCGGGGACGCCGATCGCGGGGAGACCGGCGAGGAGCCGCCGCACCGACGCGCCCTGCACGGTCGGCAGCGCGTCGAGCGCGGCGTCGAGCGCCGCGCGCTCGTACAGCCCGACGAGCCACTGAGCGCGTCCGTCGCGCACCGCGTGGACGGCGACCTCGCCGCTCCGGCGGCGGGCGGCGGCGAGCAGCGCGGGTACCGCCTCGGCGGCGCGGGGGACGTCGCAGGCGAGCACGAGCACCCAGGGCGCGCGGCCGTCGTCGGGCAGGGCGGCGAGCCCGGCCGCGATCCCGGCGACGGGCCCCCCGAACGGCGGGTCCTCGCGCGTGCGGACGTAGCGCCCCGGGGCGGCGAGCTCGTCCGGCCCGACGACGACCGTCCGCGCCGCCCCCACGGTCGCCGCGAGCGCGTGCTCCAGCAGGGGCCGACCCCCGACGACGAGCCCCGGCTTGGGCGTCCCCAGCCGCTGCGCCCGCCCTCCGGCCAGCACGACGGCGTCGAACCGGAGGGACGGTTCGGCACCCCGTGCGCGGATCGGCAGCCCGAGGTGCCGACCCGGCCCGTCGGGTGCCGAGCCGTCGGCGGGGTGGGCGGTCACGGCTCGCGGTGCCAGTCGCCGGACTTGCCCCCGGTCTTCGCGACCAGCCGCACGTCCGTGAGCTCGACGGACTTGTCGAGGCCCTTGACCATGTCGACGACCGCGAGGCCCGCGACGGCGACGGCCGTCAGCGCCTCCATCTCGACGCCCGTGCGGTCCGCGGTCCGGACGGTCGCGGTGACGTCGACGCCGTGGTCGCCCACGACGAGGTCGACGACCGCCCCGTGGACGCCGATGACGTGCGCGAGCGGCAGGAGCTCGGACGTCCGCTTGGCGCCCGCGATCCCGGCGATGCGCGCGACGGCGAGCACGTCGCCCTTGGGGACGGTCCCGTCGCGCAGCGCGGCGACGATCTCCGGCGAGCACCGCACGGTCCCGGTCGCTGTCGCGGAGCGGACGGTGGGCTGCTTGGCGGTGACGTCGACCATGCGCGCGTGCCCGCGCTCGTCGAGGTGCGTGAAGCTCATGCCGCCACTCTCGCACGCGGCGCCGCGCGTGGTGCCGTACGCGCGGACGGTCGGGGGATCGGGTGCGCTCGCGGCCCGCAGCCGCGAGGATCGGCCCATGCGCAGCTCACTCCTCGACCACGCCGAGCGCTCCGTCGAGCCCGGCAGCTTCCAGCTCCAGAACGACCGCATGCTCAAGGTCGACCTCCGCGGCACCGGCGGGTTCTTCTTCGCGAAGCAGGGCTCGATGGTCGCCTACCAGGGCGACGTCGACTTCGCGTACGAGGGCAGCGGCGGTCTCGGCAAGATGTTCAAGAAGGCGTTCACGGGCGAGGGCATGTCGCTCATGAAGGTCTCGGGCAGCGGGGACGTCTTCCTCGCGCAGGACGCGGACCAGGTCTTCGTGCTCCACCTGGAGGACGAGGGCGTGACGGTCAACGGCGCGAACGTGCTCGCGTTCGAGAGCTCGCTCGCGTGGGACATCAACCGGGTCGAGGGCGCGTCGATGCTCAGCGGCGGCCTGTTCAACACGACGTTCACGGGGACCGGGTCGCTGGCCGTCACGGCGTTCGGCACGCCCGTCGTGCTCGACGTCGACGTCCCCACCTTCGTCGACATGCAGGCCGCGGTGCTGTGGTCGACGTCGCTGCAGTCCTCGATCCGCAAGACGGCGAAGCTCGGTGCCGCGATCGGGCGCGGGTCCGGCGAGGCGTACCAGCTCGCGCTCTCGGGGCGCGGGATCGTCGTCGTGCAGGCGTCGGAGGGGCACCCGCCGCCCGCGGCGAAGTGATCGAGGCCGACCTCGGGCTCAGAGCAGCAGCACCTGCACGGGGTCGCCCGGTGCCACGGCCGTGACGTCGGCGCCGACGACGGCGAGCGCGTCGGCGTGCGCGAGCGCGCTCACGCGGTGCGAGCCGGAGCCGCGCGCCGTCGTGCGCTCGTCGGGGTGACGGCCCGCGGGGACGACGTGCGCGCCGTCGGGCTCGGTGTGGCGCACGAGGACGAGCTGCTCGCGCCCAGGCGGCGAGGACCACCCCGCGGCGGCGACGCGCCGGACGAGCGGGCGGCCCGTGCCGGGCACGCCGCGCAGCCGGTCCACGACGGGCCGCACGAACAGCTCGAACGACACGTACGCGCTCACGGGGTTGCCCGGCAGCGCGAGCCACGGCACACCCCGCCAGCGTCCGAGACCCTGCGGGCGGCCGGGCTGCATGCCGACCGCGACGAGCCGGGCGTCGGTGACCGCGTCCTGCCACGGCGTGCCCGCGCGGGTCGCGGGGTCGAGCACCTCGCGCACGACGTCGAACGCCCCCGCGCTCACCCCGCCGGTGCTGACGAGCAGGTCGGGCGGGGCGCCGTCGAACGCGTCGAGCAGCCCGTCCAGCGTCGCGACGAGCGCCGCCGCGGAGTCGCCCACGGCCCCGCGCCGGACCACGTGCGCGCCCGCCGTGCGGGCCGCCGCGGCGAGCAGGACGGAGTTGGAGTCCGGGAGGTGCCCCGGTCCCGGCGTGGTCCCCGGCGCCACGAGCTCGCTGCCGGTGGAGAGCACCGCGACGCGCGGCGCGCGGTGCACGCGCACGGTCGCGTGCCCGGCGGACGCCGCGACCGAGACGTGCCGCGCCGTGAGCACGGCGCCTGCCGCGACGACGACGTCCCCCCGGCGCACGTCCTCCCCGCAGGTCCGCACGTGGGTGCGCGAGGCGTCGTGGATCGCGACCGTCGTCGGCCCGCTCCCGGCCGCGCCCGGCGTGAAGCGACCGGTCGACGTGCGCTCGACGGGCACGACGGCGTCCGCCCCGGGCGGCACGGGCGCGCCCGTCATGATCCGGACCGCCTCGCCCGGCCCCAGACCGCCGTCGAGCCCGGGCGGGCCCGCGTCCCCGGCCGCGACGTCGCCCACGACGCGCAGCACCACGGGCGCCGACGGCGTCGCCCCCGCCACGTCCTGCGCGCGCACTGCGTACCCGTCCATCGCGGACGCGTCGAACGCGGGGGCGTCCAGCGCGGACACGACGTCGGCGGCCAGGACGGCCCCCACCGCGTCCTCCAGCGGGGTGTCCGCGGGCGCCGTCGGGCGGACGAGCGCGAGCGCGTCCGCGGTGTGCTGGACGATCGTCCGACTCGGGTCGCGCGTCATGCCCGCACCGTAGCCGAGCCCGGGTGCCGACCTCGGGAGGGTGGGCTACGTTGGGCACCGGAGTCATGAAGCGGCCCGAAGCCCCCCGAACCTTGGGAGGACGACATGGCCTCGATCCCCGTGACCACCCTCAGCCCCGACCAGACGGCGCCCGTGCGCCCCGCAGCGCTCGCGGAGGTGCTTGCCGTGGGCACGCACCTCCTCGTGGGGCAGTACCGCGTCGAGCTCGGCACCGGGACGTGGTGGTGGTCGGACGAGGTGTACACCATGCACGGCTGGGCGCCGGGGGACGTCCAGCCCAGCCTCGACGCGCTGCGCTCGCGCAAGCACCCGGACGACCGCGCCCGCGTGGTGCGCGCCGCCACGGAGGCGATCCGTTCCGGTCGCCCGTTCTCGTGCGCCCACCGGATCGTCGACGGGCACGGCAAGGCCCGGTCCGTCGTCGTGACGGGACAGGGCCGACGGGACGCGCGCGGTCGCGTCGTCGAGATCGCGGGGTACGTCGTCGACGTCACCCCGACGCACAAGGAGGCGCTGGAGCGCGAGTCGCAGCGCGCCGTCACGCGTGCGTTCGTCGCGCAGGCCGCCGTCGAGCAGGTCAAGGGCGTGCTCATGGCCGTGCACGGCGTCGACGACGTCGCAGCGGGCCAGCTCCTCGCGGAGGCGGCCGGCGAGGCCGGCGTCCCCGTCCAGGAGACGGCCGCGCAGGTCATGCGCGCGCTGAGCAAGGCCGGCGGGGTCGGCCCGACGGCCGAGGCCACGGTCGCGGGCGCGTTCGCCGCCGTCCGTCCGGTCGCGCGGCCCCGCGCCCACGAGGCGCAGCTCGCGCGCCGTCGGGAGCCGGCCCGCTCCTGAGCCGGACGGCCCCGCGCACGACGAGAACCCCACACGAGAAGGAGGAACGACATGACCGACGAGACCACCTTCCCGGCCCAGCAGCAGGAACCCCCGGGCCTCACCGGACGCATGGAACCGGTGCCCGACCACGGCGAGCAGTCCTATCGCGGCACCGGGCGGCTCGAGGGCCGTCGGGCGCTGATCACGGGCGGTGACTCGGGCATCGGTCGCGCCGTCGCCATCGCGTTCGCGCGCGAGGGCGCCGACGTCGCCATCGGCTACCTGCCCCAGGAGCAGGAGGACGCCGAGGAGACGGCGCGCTGGGTCCGCGAGGCGGGCCGCACGTGCGCCCTCCTGCCCGGCGACGTCACCGACGAGGCGACGGCGCGGGCCCTGCCCGGACGCGCCGCGGCCGAGCTCGGCGGGCTCGACGTGCTCGTCAACAACGCCGGCTTCCAGATGGCGCGGCGCGAGTCGATCGAGGACGTCACGACCGACGAGATCGACCGGGTGCTCAAGACGAACCTCTACGCGCTGCTGTGGATCACGCAGTCTGCGCTCGAGCACCTGGGCGAGGGCGCGGCGATCGTCAACAACTCGTCGATCCAGGCGTTCCAGCCGTCGACGTCCCTGCTCGACTACGCGTCGACGAAGGCGGCGATCAACAACCTCACGGTGAACCTCGCGGCCGAGCTCGGCCCGCGCGGCATCCGCGTGAACGCCGTCGCGCCGGGACCGATCTGGACGCCGCTCCAGCCGGCCACCCAGCCCGAGGAGAAGATCGAGCAGTTCGGGAAGGACACCCCGCTGGGGCGCGCGGGCCAGCCCGCGGAGGTCGCCCCGGCGTTCGTCTTCCTCGCATCCCCGACGGACGCGAGCTACGTGTCCGGCACCGTCCTCGGTGTCACGGGAGGCAAGCCCGTGTTCTGACGGGCCCCTCCTCGCCGGGGGAGCCGCGGACCGTGAGACCGCGGCTCGCCCGGGAGGGTCGGAGGGTGGGCGTCCGCGTCCGCCCGGGGGCGGGACCGCCGCGAGAGCGACGGCGCCCGTGAGAGGGTCACAGCCGCCACGCCTTGTGCGGGCGAGACGGCCGCCGCCCCCGCCCCGCCCCGGTGACGCCCGGGCGGGGCCTCCGACGCCGTACGTGCTCCGGCTCGCCGCGACGTAGGCTTGCGGCGGAGACAAGGAGAGCACCATGAGCACCGATCGCGGAACGAGCGGCGAGCCGACCCCGGGAGGGTCCGGAGCACCGCTGACCGAGGTCCCCGTCGTCGACCTGATGGCGGAGGAGGCGACGGTGGCGGGCCTCGTGGCGGACGCCGCCCGCGCGCTCGCCGACGAGCCCACCCTCCAGCAGACGCTCGACCGGGTGGTCGAGCTCGCGGTGGCGATGGTCGACGGCTGCGACGAGGCCGGCATCTCGCTCGTGACCCGCCGCCGCATCGAGAGCGCGGCCGTGTCGGACCCGGTCGTGGCGCGCGGGGACGCGCTCCAGTACGAGCTCGACGAGGGCCCGTGCCTCGATGCCATCCGCGAGCACGCGCTCGTGGAGTCCGGGGACGTCGCTGCGGACCCGCGCTGGCCGCGGTGGGCGCCGCGCGCGGCGGGCGAGCTCGGCGTCGGCTCCATGCTGTGCGTCCAGCTCTACACGTCCGAGAACGCGCACGGCGCGCTCAACATGTACTCCGGCTCGCGCGACGCGTTCGGCCCGGACTCCCACCACCTCGCCTCGACGTTCGCGGCCGTCGCCGCCGCGGCCATCTCGGCCGCGCGGACCGAGGAGCAGCTGCAGTCCGCCGTCCAGACCCGCACGCTCATCGGGCAGGCGCAGGGCATCATCATGGAGCGGTACTCCCTGACGCCCGGCCGCGCGTTCGCCGTGATGAGCCGCGTGTCCCAGGACGCGAACATCAAGCTCGTCGACGTCGCCCGCGAGATCGTCGAGACCCGCCGCATCCCCGGCGTCGGCGCGCCCGCGGGGGACTGAGCCCCGGCGCTCAGCCGCCGGTGGCCGGCTCGTCGGCGCACGGCGCCTCGAGCAGCGCGTCGACCCGGCGTCGGACCGACTCGTCGAGCAGCGGCCCGGCCGGCTCGGCGCCGCCGACCACGCCCTCCACGAGGCGACGGGCGAGCTCGCGGACGGGGACGTTCACGTCGTTCGAGCGCCGGCGCAGCACCTCGAACGCGTCGTCGGGTCCCGTGCGCAGCGCCGCCATGAGCACGCCCTTCGCCTGCTCGATCACCGAGCGCGACGCGTCTGCGGCCCGGATCGACGCGGTCGCCTCGCGCCGCGCGGCCTCGGCGTGCGCCGTCGTCAGGTCGACGAAGTAGCCCACCACGTGCGCCCAGGGCAGCTCCGCGCCCGGGTTCTTCCCCTGCGCCGCGACGGCGAGCGTGCGAGTAGCGCCCGTCGCGTCCACGATGCGGTGCATGGACCCGAACGGCTCCCCGGTCCGCGCGGCCTGCGCGAGCTCGCTCGCGACGCGCTCGCGGTCCTCGGGGTGCTTGTGCGACAGGACGAGGGCGGTCGTCGGCACGACCTCGCCCGGCGCGAAACCGTGCATCTCGTACACCTCGTCGGACCACCACCACGTGTCGGTCGCGATGTCCACGCGGAAGCGGCCGACCGGCTGGGGGTCACCCGGGCCGAGGGCGGCGAGGAGGTCGGCGAGAGCGGGCGGGACGACGTCGTCGGGCTCGGTGGCGTGGGCGGGCAGGGCAGCGTCCATCGATGGGGGTCCCCGGAGATCGAGCAGGACGGAGCCGATTCCTGACCCCAGCAGACTGAAGATTATCCCAGCGTCGGCGCGAGGGAGGAAACCGTGACCACGCAGGTCAGCGACGGGCGGGACGAGTCGGCCGAGGAACGGTCCGACCGGAACTGGGCCGAGCTGCTCCAGGAGCTGCGCGTCATGCAGATGGGCGTGCAGATCCTCACGGGGTTCCTCCTCACGCTGCCGTTCCAGCAGCGCTTCGGAGACCTCGACACCTTCCAGACCGACGTCTACCTCGCGCTCGTCGCGCTGGCCGTGCTGTCGACCGGCCTGTTCGTGACGCCCGTGAGCCTGCACCGCACGCTCTTCCGCCGGCACCGCAAGACGACGCTCGTGACCCTGAGCGACCGGATCGCGCGGTTCGGCGTGCTCGTCCTCGCGTTCGTCGTCACGGGGACCGTGCTGCTCGTGGTCGACGTCGTCGTGAACCGCACCGCGGCCCTGTGGTCGAGCGGCAGCGCGCTCGTGCTGCTCGTCGGCCTCTGGTTCGTCCTCCCGCGCCTCGTCGCCCGCGGCACCGCGGCGTCGGACTGACCTCGCGATCAAGACCTCTCGCCACACGAGGTAGCGAGGTAGAGCCGTGGTCATGCGAGGTAGAGCCGTGGCTCGCCGAGGTAGAGCTGTGGTCACGCGAAGTAGAGCCGTGGTCAATGGCGAAGACCGTGGTGGAACCAGGCACCACCCCCCCCGGCCGCCCCGCGCCGGCCCGGAGGGTCGAGCGACACCCACTGTCCACCATGGGCCGCGGCCTCCGGCGAGCAGGGGATTGTGGCCCGTCAGCCGACCAGGACGAGCCCAGATCGCCTGCTCGCCACCGAGTTCCGGCGCGACCGCGGTGACCCGGTGGGCGGTGCGGTGCGAGCGCACCTGACCCCGCGGGCAGTCGCTCGGGCAGGGGAGACCCAGAGGTGAGACGACGCCGGGCGGGGTGGGTGGTGGTGCCGCGTCGTGGCGGGCCTGGTGGATGGTAGACGCGGCACCACCGCCCACCCCGGCCACCCGGGGCGACCACGCGCCGTCGGGCATAACCACGGCTCTACCTCGCGTGACCACGGCTCTACCTCGCGTGACCACGGCTCTACCTCGCGTGACCACGGCTCTACCTCGCGTGACCACGGCTCTACCTCGCGTGACCACGGCTCTACTTCGCGAGCGTGGGGCCACTCTCGGGCGGGTCAGGAGGACGCGGCGGCGCGGGCCTGGACGCCCCGACGGACGGGGCCGAGGGTGAACAGCAGGGTCAGCAGGGCGGTGAGGGCGAGCAGGCCGAAGCCCAGGCCGTAGGTGCCCTCGAGCTGGTAGACGGCGCCCATGAGCAGCGGCGGTATGAACCCGCCGAGGCCGCCCGCCGCGCCGACGAGGCCCGTGACCGCCCCGACCTTCTCGACCGGCGCGACCTTCGAGACGAGGGCGAACGTCGCGCCCGACGACGCACCGAGCGCGGCGGCGAGGCCGAGGAACGCGATCGTCCCGACCGGCACGAGCGACGGCTGGAACGCGACGACGGCGGCGAGCGCCGTCACGACGGCGAAGCATGCGACGGACACGGGCACGCCGCCGAACCGGTCGGACAGCGCGCCGCCGACAGGCCGCATGACGACGGCGAGCACGACGAACCCGGCGGTGCGGGCCGCGGCGTCGGACGCGGTGAGGTCGTAGGCGTTGACGAGGAACGTCGGCAGGTAGACGGAGAACGCGACGAACCCGCCGAACCCGACGGCGTACAGCCAGGAGAGCTGCAGGGTGGCGGGGAGACGGAACGTCGCCCAGGTGCGGGACCAGAACCCGCCGGCGGGGGCGGTCGCCCGGCCGGGCGGGACGCGCAGCAGCAGCCACGACACGACGGCGAACACCGCGAGGACGGCGGCGACGAGGAGGAACGGGGCGGCGTCGCCCCACGCGTCGCGGATGCGGACGGTGGTGAACGCGGAGATCGCGGTGCCGCCCATGCCCATGCCGAAGATCCCGACGGCGGTGCCGCGCCGCGCGGGCGGGTACCACGCGTTGACGAACGGCACCCCGACGGCGAACGCGGTGCCGCCGAGACCGAGGAAGAACCCGCCGACGATCAGCCAGGCGAAGCTGTCCGCGACGAGCCCGACGAACAGCACGGGCAGGATCGTCAGCGCGCTGACCAGGGGGAACATGATGCGGGCGCCGTACCGGTCCGTGAGTGCCCCTACCGGGATGCGGCCGAGCGACCCGACGACGACCGGGACGGCCACCAGCACGGACACCTGCACGTCGGTGAGGTCGTACTGCTGCCCGTACGCCGCGCCGAGCGGGCTGATGAGCGCCCAGGCCCAGAAGTTCACCGCGAACCCGATGGTCGCGAGGACGAGCATGAGGGTCGGGGAGGTGGACGTCGTCGTCGTCGTCGCGGCGGGCCCGGCGGCCCTGCCCGCGTCCTGCTGCGCCATGGCGACTCCTGGGGGGAGGTGCCCGTCGTCGGGCACGGGGGGAGATCGTTGCGTCGAGCACCTCCACGCTAACGACGCTCCCCGCGCCGCGCGCGGGGAACCCCCCGTACCGTGGGGTCGTGCTCGACTGGCTCTTCGGGGGCGTGGCCCTGCTCAACGTGTACGCGCTCGCCCTCGTGGTGCTGCGCGCGCCGCTGTACCGCACGCGCGTGTACCGGCCGATGCTCCTCAACATCGGGCTCTCGATAGCGCCGGTGATCGTGCTCGGGCTCGTCGTCCTCGTCGACGCCGTGCTCATCGCGGGCGGCGCCCCGTCGTGGGCGGTCGTGACGTGCGCCGTCGTCGGGTTCGGCGTCTGGCTGCTGCTCCTGCCGAACGCGGGCTACCTCGTCACCGAGCTGAACTACAGCCACCGGCAGGAGGGCGAGGAGGTCCCGCTCTGGTACGACATCGTGGCCGTGCTCACGCTCGCCCTGTCCGGGGTGATGAACACGCTCGTCAACGTGTTCCTCGCGCAGGCGCTGCTCGCGATCGTGCTCTACCCGGACGACGACGCCCCGTTCCGCCGTCCCGTGTCGTGGGTCGTGGTGCTCGTCGTGCTGGCGCTCGTCTCCGTCGGGATCTACCTCGGCCGGTACGTGCGGTTCAACAGCTGGGACCTCGCCCACCCGGTCCAGTTCGTGCGCAAGCTCGTGCGCCACTTCCGGGCGCGCGGCGCCGTGCTGGACGCGCTGCTCTTCGTGCTCCTGCACACGCTGTTCTTCGCGGTCATGTACGCGATCGTCATGGGGCCGGTCACGACGCTCCTCGTGCGCGGGGCGTGACGGCCCGTGAGGTTCCGGCGACGGCCCGTGACGGCCCCGTAGGATGCGCGCCGTGACGTCGACCGCGCCGAAGGCCGCCCGGGGCGTGCCGCTGCTCCGCGCCGTCGTGGGCACGTGGCCGCGCCGCGTGGCGCTCGCCGTCGTCCTGGGGGCCGTCGTCGGCACGACGGCGGCCGGCGGCCTCGCCCGGCACGACGCCGCCGACGCGGGGCCGGCCCGGGCCGCCGCGGGGGAGCCGGTCGCCACGGGACCCTTCGACCTCACCGTGCGCTCGTGGTCCGTGACGGACGCCGTGCAGGTCTCGGCGCTCGAGGACTCCGGGGCGGACGCGTGGCTCGTCGTGGTCGTCGGCGCGCTCGACACGGACCGCGAGTCGCGCCGGCTCGACCGCACCGCGGTGACGCTCCCCGACGAGCTGCCCGGCGGCCTGGCGCTCGCGGGCGACGCGGAGCCGGACCGCCCGGACCCCACGCTCCTCGTGCGCGACGCGTCGTCGTACCCCGTGCTCTCGCCGGGCCTCGCCGACGACGTCGCGCTCCTGTGGCCCGTGTCGGTACCGGGGGAGGGCGGCGCGGTGAGCACCCCCGACGAGCCGCTGACCGTGACCGTCCCGACGTTCCGGTACCGCGACATGACGGTCGGCGGTGGCCGGCGGTGGGCCGAGACGGGCGCGGTCACGCTCGTGGACGTCCCGGCGGGGGCCGTCCCGCCCGAGATCGTCGACCCGCCCGAGACGGAGGACGGCTGGTGACCGAGGAAGCGACCGCCGTGGCGCCGGACGGGCCCGAGGCGCCGGACGGGCGCCCGCGGCGGACCGGCCGGGCCGTGACCGTGGTGCTGCTCGTCCTCGCCGTGGGGGCGGGGGCCGCGGTGTCGCGCGTCGACACGTGGTGGCCCACGCTCACGCCGACGACGTCGCGCGGCACCGTGGGCGAGGTCGTGACCGCCGGCCCGGTGCGCGTGCGGGTCGACGACGTCCGCACCGGAACGACGCTCGACGACGGGTCCGGCCCGCTGACGACCGACGGCGTCTGGGTCGTCGTGGACCTCGCGGTGTCCGGGACGACGGGCGAGGCGAGCGTCGAGGTGGTCGAGCTGCGCGACGCCGCCGGGCGGGACCACGAGGCGTCGCGCCGCGTGGGCAACCAGGTCCTCAGCACGTTCGCGGACCCGGACGTCCCGGAGGCGGGGACCGTCGCCGTCGAGGTGCCCGCGCGGGCGCTGGAGGGCGACCTCGTGCTGCGCGTGCTCACGGAGCACCAGGACGCGGACCTCGACCGTCCCCAGGCGATCGCCGAGGTCGACCTCGGCCGCGTCGCGCCGCCCGCCGCGGGGGACTCCCTGGAGACGGTGCGGCCCGCGCTCGTCCCGGGCGGGTGGGACGCGTGAGCGCCGGCTGGTGGCGGACCAACCGCTGGTGGCTGCCCGTGCTGGTCGTGGCGCTCGGCGCCCTGGGCTGGCTGACCTGGCGGTCGGACGACGTGCAGGCCTGGTGGTCGGGCGAACCGCGCGTCGCGCACGCGCCGGACGCCGACGGCTGGGCCCAGGTCGGTGACGTGCGGGCCCGGCTGCTGGGCGTCGAAGCGGTCGACGGGCTCGACGACGGGTACGGCGGCCGGATCGAGGTGCCCGACGGCTACACGCTCTGGGCGGCCGACGTGTCGTTCCGCTCCGACGCGCCGCCCGCCCCGGAGGGCGCGGAGAAGACCTTCTCGTCGTGCGCGGTGCTGCTCCGGGACACGGCCGGGCGGGAGTACGCGGCGGGGGCCTCGGCGCTCCCCGGGACGCCGTACCCCGAGGCGCCGGTCTGCACGGGCGCCGTCTCCAGCCGGAGCACGCAGCACTTCCTGACCCCGGACGACGCCGAGCCCGCCGAGGTGCGTCTCGTCGAGCCGAGCCTCCTGCCGGCGTACTGGTCGCTCCCCGTCGCGGACGTCGGCTGACCGCCGCCGTCTGCCTGCCGGTTGACATCTGGTCGTTTAATAAACATAGTTCATGATCAATAAACTTCGACGGAGGTGGTCGCCGTGGGCGTGGTGTCGTGGATGCTGGGGAACCCGTTGCCGTTGCCGGTCGCGCTCGGGGTGGACCTCGCCCTGCTCGCGCTCGTCGTCGCGGTGGGGCTGGTGTGGTCCGACGGCCGTCGGGCGGTGGTCACCGGCTCGGCGGGGCGTCGTGCCGTGCGGCACGCCGCCCTCACGAGCGCCGGCGCGGGTCTGGTCGTCGCCGCGGGGCTCCTGCTGCCCCCGGCCTACCTCGTGCTGGGCGTCGCGACGCTCGGCGCGCGCGGGACGGCGGTGCTGCCCCTCGTCGCGCTCCTCGGCGCCCTGGCCGTCCACGCGGTGGGCGAGCTGACGTGGCCTCGTCCACGGCACCGGCAGCGCGAGGCGCGCCTCGCCGTCCGGTCGGTCGCGGACGTCGCTCCCACCGTCACGCGCCGCCTCGCCTGGGCGTGGACGGCGCTGCTCGTGGTCGCCGCGGTCGCGTTCGGGCTCGTGGCGTCGGGGCCGCGCGCGGTCTCGCGCGTCGTCGGGCCGGCCGAGGCGTACACCGTCACCCCGTTCCCCGGCTGGCTGTGGACGGGGCCCGTGCTCGTCGTGGCCGCGGTGGCCCTGGTCGCTTCCGAAGCGGTGCTGCGCCTCGTCCGCTCGCGTCCCGCGGTGGAGGACGTCGGCGAGGAGTGGGACATGTGGCTGCGGCGGCGGGTCGCCCGCCGTGTCGAGCGTGCGACCCAGCTCGTGCTGGGTCTCACGCTGGGAGGGCTCGTCGCGTTCGCGGGCCTCTCGCTGCGCTGGCTCGGCCTGGGGAACGGGGACGGCGCCCGGCTCGGGCCCGGGCCGAGCGCAGGGGAGATCGTCGCCGGGAACGTCCTCCTCGCCGTCGCGGCGTGCCTCGTCCTCGTCGTCCTCGTGGCGTCGGTGTGGCCCGCGCGCGACCCGGCACCCGCCGCGCGGGCGCCGTTCGCTCCCGAGGCGGTCGCCGCGTGAGCCTCGCCGTCCGGATCGACCTCGACTCCACGACCCCGCACTACGAACAGCTCCGCGCGCAGCTCGCCGCGCTCGTCACGGCGGGCGACCTCGTGGACGGGCAGCGGCTCCCGACCGTCCGCGCGCTCGCCAACGACCTCGGCATCGCGCCGGGCACGGTCGCGCGCACCTACCGCGACCTCGAGGCCGCGGGCCTGGTCACCACCCGCCGCCGCGTCGGGACGCTCGTCACGGCGCCGCCTGCGACGCTCGACCGGGCCGCCGTCACGGAGGCGGCCGCGCGCTTCGTCCGGCTGGCGCGGGACCACGCGCTCACGGACGGGGAGATCCGCGACGTCGTCGCGGCAGCGCTGCTGGGGGACCGGCGCGAGGAGAAGGCGGGCGACGCCACCGCTCGGACCGAGGTCGAGCACCCCGTCACGTCAGGGAGCTGAGGCCGCGCCGACCGTGGTCGGCGTGCTCGGCGCCCCGGTGCCGGCGCCGGTGTCCGGCTCCCCGGCCCGCCGCGCCGCACGCCGCGTGCGCAGCGCGGACGGCAGGCCCAGGCTCGCGAGCAGCGCGTCGGCCGCGGCGGCGAGCAGGACGGTCGTGAGCACCTGCACGACGACGGTCGCGACCGTCTCCAGCGGGCCGACGATCGCACGCCACGCGACGATCCCCGGCTGGCCGACGACCGCCTGCGCGGCGGTGAGCACGACCTGCTCGGCGAGCGTGAGGAGCGCGAACGCGACGCAGAAGAGCAGCACCGCGCCCCAGCGACTGCGCCACAGCATCCCGAGGGCGCCGACGAGGCCGCCGAACCGCCGGCCCGGGTCGAGCATCAGCGCCCACGCCCGCTGGGCGCCGCTCTCGCCGAGCGTCCGGTTGAACCGGTCGACGGCGCGGGCTGTCCGGCCGGTCGCGCCGCCGTCGCCCGGCACCGCGTGGGCGGGGTCGACGACGTCGATCGCCTCCACGCCGTACACGATCGTCCCGAGCGTGAGCCACGCGAGCGGCACCACGAGCCCGGTGACGACGCCCGCGACGAGGAGGGACGTCGTCGGGCCCACGGCGTCGACGAGCGGCTTGAGCGCGTCCACGCGCGCGACCACGCCGTCCCACCAGGTCGTCACCTCGACGACGACGACGCGCGTCGACCACCACTCGCGCACGCGCCCGACGAGGGCCGTGACGGTGAACGCGCCGACGACGATCCAGACGACCTCGCAGTAGCCCGCGGCGATGCGCACCGCGGCGGAGCGGGCGCTGCGCCGGGCGTCGTCGTCGCGCGCGGAGGCGCTGCGGTCGAGGCGCCGCGCGAGGCGTTCCAGCAGGGTGCGGGCGAGCAGCGCGCCCGCGACGACGAGCACGACGGTGAGCCCGAAGCCCTCGGGGACGGGGTTGGCGGTCTCGAACCCCGCCCCCGCCGCGAACGCGTGGTCGAGCGCGGCGGAGTCGATGTACGCCTGCCAGTCGGACGACAGCCCGCCGTAGAACTCGTAGATGACGAGGTAGGGGACGAGGACCGAGGCGATCGAGCCGAGCAGCGCCCGGACCTCGAGCCGGTCCCGCTCCGTGCGCGGCTCCCGGCGCAGGACGTGCAGCATGACGACGATGCCGACGACCGTCGCGAGCGGCGAGAAGCACAGCACCAGCAGGCCGAGCACCCCGGACGACGGCGCGACGGCGAGCGCGGCCCGCAGGGCGAGCTCGTGCAGCACCTGCGCGAGGACGGCGACCGCGACGAGCGCGGGCCAGTGCCGGGCCAGGAGCCGGCCGGCGTCGGCGAGGACGCGCAGGCCGGCGCGCAGCATCGGGTCCTGAGGGGGCGTCGGGCTCGCCGGCGGGGCGGTCACGCGCGCCAGGCTACCGGGCGGTCCGACCTCCCTCGCGCGGAGGGAGGCCGGGCCGGGCGTCAGGCACGCGAGGCGAGGCGGGCGACGACGCGCTTCGCCTCCTTGCCCGCGAAGCGGCGGGCGAGGACGCCGACGCCCGCGGCGACGGCGGCGAAGGTCACGGCCTGGACGACACCGACCTCCTCGTCGTCGAGGTCCTTCGGGGCGTCGTGCCCGGTGACCTTGGCCCAGACGAACGTCACGAGCTTCTGCGCGGCCCAGCCCGCGGCGAAGGTCAGGGCGACGGTCCCGACCTTGAGGGCCAGGGTCTGCTCGTTCTCGTTCGTGTCGGCCACGAGGGGTCCTCCGTCGGTCGGGGCGCCGGGCGGCGCCGGGCGTGCTCGCACGACCACCGTAGTGCGAAGTCGCCGCCCACGCGTCGCCCGGCGCGCTCGCCCGGCGCGCTCGCTCGGCTCAGTCGTGGCTCACCGCGTCCAGGACGGGGAGGCGTGCGGCGCGCACCGCGGGCCACACCGCGGCGACGACGCCCACGACGCCTGCGAGCACGAGCATCGCGCCGAGCTGGGCCCACGGCACGGCGAGGGTCGTGAAGCCCTCGTCCGCGAGCACCGACGGGAGCGCGGCGGCGAGCCCGGTCCCGACCACGAGCCCGACCGCCGTGCCGAACACGGCGACGAGCACGGACTCGATGACGATCGTCGCCGCGAGCTGGGCCCGCCCGAGCCCGACGGCGCGCAGCAGCCCGATCTCGCGCGTCCGCTCCGCGACGGACAGGGCGAGCGTGTTGACGATGCCGAGCACGGCGACGAGCACGGAGAGCCCGAGCAGCGCGTAGACGATCGCGAGGACCGACTCGACCTGTCCCGCGACCTCCCCGGCGAACTCGTCGGCGTCGAGCACGGACGCGACGACGTACGGCGCGACGGCGTCGGTCACCGCGGCCCGCACGGCCGGAAGGTCCGCGCCGGGCTCGGTGTCGAGGAAGAGCATCTCCGTCGTCGTCGCGCCGACGGAGGCCGCGACGTCGGGCGGCAGGAGCAGGTCGACGGAGAACGCGTGCGAGTCGACCACCGCGCCGATGCGCACCTCCCGGGCCGGGAGGTCGGGCCGTGCCGGGTCGGCGAGCGTGAGGACGTCGCCCAGCGCCCAGCCGTGCTCGTCGAGCGCGTCCGCCATGACCGCGGCGTCGCCCCGCCCGTACGCGGCGAGGTCGCCCTCGGTCGCGGTCGTGCGCACGGAGCGGCCGAAGCCCTCGGCGGGGAAGCCGACGACGAACTGCGGGTCCCCGTCGACGACGACCTGCCCGTACGTCGTGACGTCGACCGCGGCGACGCCGGACACGGCGCGAACGTCGCCCGCGACCCCGTCGGGGAGGTACGGCGTGGCCGAGCGGACGACGAGGTCGGCCGCCGTCTCCTGGTCGACGATGTCCTGCACGGAGGTCCGCGCCGACAGCGCGAGGACGGACGTCGTCGAGACGAGCGCCATCCCGACGACGAGCGCGCCCGCGGTCGCCGCGGTCCGCCGTGGCTGGCGCGTGACGTCGCCGCGTGCGAGGCCGCCCAGCGGGCGGACCAGCGCGACGAACGGCGCGGCGAGGACGGTCAGCACCGGGCCGACCGTGAGCGGGGCGAGGAGGAGCACGCCCGCGACGACGCCGGCCGCGCCGAGCCCGAGGAGGGGGGCGCCGCCGCTGCCGACGACGGTCGACGTGACGACGAGCCCCACGCCCGCGAGCAGCGCGAGGGTCCCGACGGCGGCACGGACCCGACCGGTCCCGGCGGGCCGGACGACGTCGGCGCGCATCGCCTCTACCGGGCGCACGAGCGCGGCGTGCCGCGCGGGCAGGGCGGCGGCGAGCACCGACACGACGACGCCGACCACGAGCGGGACGGCGACCCCCGTGGTCGTGACGGGCAGCGAGCCGGACAGCTCCATCCCGACGGCGCCGAGGCCGGTCCGGGCGAGCTCCGCGAGGCCGAACCCGGCCCCGACGCCGAGCAGCGCGCCCACGGCGCCGACGACCGCCGCCTGCCCGACCACGGAGCCGAACACCTGCCCCGGCGACGCGCCCACGGCGCGCAGGAGCGCGAGCTCGCGCGTGCGGCGTCGGACGTGCATGGAGAACGTCGTGGTGATGATGAACGTGCCGACGAACAGCGCGAGCGCGGCGAAGACCAGCAGGAACGTCGACACGAACCCGAGCTGGTCGGCGATCGCGTCGCTCGTCTCGGCCCGCAGCTCGGCGCCCGTCAGCGCCTCGGCGCCCGCGGGGAGCGCGGTCGCGACGGCGTCCCGCAGCGCCTCGGGGGAGACGCCGTCGGCCGCGTAGAGGGCGACCGACGGGACGAGGCCGTCGGGCGCGTACGTCGCGGCGGCCGTCCCCGCGTCGAGCAGGACGATCGTCGCGCCCGCCATCGGCGCGGACAGCGAGACCTCGCCGACCACGCGCACGGGCCGCACGGCGTCGGCCAGCACGACGTCGGTCGTGTCGCCCACCGCGAGGCCCGACGCCGCGAGCGTCGCCGACTCGAGCGCGACCTCTCCGCCGTCGCGCGGCGCGCGGCCGTCCACCACCTGGGGGCCCGGGTCGCGGGGGTCGTAGGCGACGGCGATGCTCGGCGCCTGGCTGCTGAGGACCGCGGTCCCGTCCGCGCCCACGAGCACGGCGGGACCGCTCACCTCGGGGAGCGCGAGCGCGACGTCGTCGCGTGCGCCGAGGTCGCGCGCCAGGTCCGCCGGGACGAGGCTGCGCGCACCGCCGACCTGGGCCGACGCCGACGTGAGCGCGTCCCCGGCGGGGGACGCGCCGCGCACGTACGCGTCCGCCTGGACCGACGAGGCGACGATGCCGTCGAACGTGGTGGCGAGCATCGCGCGCAGCGCGAACGTCCCGGTCACGAACGCGACGCCGATCGTCACCGCGAGGACCGAGAGGACGAGCTGCGCGCCGTGCGCGCGCACGCCGCGCAGCGCGATCCGGCCCATCATCGGGCGGCCGCCGTCGCCGGTGCCGGGGTGGCGTGCGCCGGGGCCGGCGCGGCGGGCGTGAGGGAGCCCAGCGTGTCGAGGACCGCCTGCGGCGTGGGGTCGTGGAGCTCGGTCACGAGGCGGCCGTCCGCGAGGAAGAGCACCCGGTGGGCGTACGACGCGGCGGTCGGGTCGTGCGTGACCATCGCGACGGACTGGCCGAGGTCGTCCACGGACGCGCGCAGGAAGCCCAGGACCTCCGCGGCGGCGCGCGAGTCGAGGTTCCCCGTCGGCTCGTCCGCGAGCACGATCGCGGGACGCGACACCAGCGCCCGCGCGCACGCGACCCGCTGCTGCTGGCCGCCCGACAGCTCGGCGGGCCAGTGCCCCAGGCGGGGGCGCAGGCCCACGGCGTCGACCACGCGGTCGAACCACTCCCGGTCGACGGGACGGCGGGCGATCGCGAGCGGCAGCACGATGTTCTCCTCCGCCGTGAGCGTCGGCACGAGGTTGAACGACTGGAAGACGAACCCCAGCCGCGTGCGCCGCAGGCGCGTCAGCCGGCGCTCGCTCATCGCGGAGACGGTCTCTCCGTCGACGACGACGGTCCCCGCCGTGGGGGAGTCGAGCCCCGCGAGGCAGTGCAGGAGCGTGGACTTCCCGGACCCGGACGGGCCCATGATCGCCGTCAGCCGGCCCTTCTCGACGTCCACGTCCACGCCGTCGAGCGCCCGGACCGCGGCCTCGCCGCGCCCGTACGTCCGCACCAGCCCGCGCGCGGTCGCGATCGCGGGTCGCGCACCCTCCTCAGCGCCCTCGGCACCCTCAGCGGGCGCGCCCTCGCGCGGGGTGCTCCGCCGTGCCGCACCTGTCGTCGTCACGTCCTCGTCCGTCCTCTCGTCGTGCCGCTGCGCGGGAGCGTCGTGGCTCGCCGGGCGGCGTCGTCCTGTGGTGGCCGCCGGGGCTCCCGGCGGCCGTACCGACCCTCCCGCGGCGCGCCTGCCCGAGGCATCGGGGGCGGGCCCCGAACCGTCCCTGGTCCGCGGCCGCCGGTGCTCAGGGTTCTCTCAGGGGACTCTCCGGGTGAGGGGCCGGTGTAGGCTCACGGTGAACGACAGGGGAGCTCCTGGAGGAGCTGAGAGTGCGGACCACCGCAGACCCTCGAACCTGATCCGGTTAGCACCGGTGGAGGAAGTCGGGAATCTCGATCACCTGCTCGCGCGGTCCGTCGCGCCCACCCGGCGCACGGCTCGTCGGGCCGGTGGACCCCTCCTGAACGTCCAGGGAGGACACATGCAGCACACGACCACCGTCGCCCGCCGCGGCCGGGCCCTCGCGACCGGCGTGGGCGCGACGCTCGCGCTCCTCGCCCTCGCGGCCTGCTCGGGTGGTGACGGCGCCGGGGGCGACGACGCGTCGTCGGGCAGCGGGGGCACGGTCACGCTGGTGACCCACGACTCCTTCGCGGTGAGCGACGACGTGCTCGCCGCGTTCGAGGAGGAGAGCGGGCTCACCGTCGAGCAGGTCGCGCCCGGCGACGGCGGCGCGCTGGTCAACCAGCTGATCCTCACGAAGGACTCGCCCCTCGGCGACGTCGTGTTCGGGATCGACAACACCTTCGCGTCGCGCGCGATCGACGAGGGCGTCCTCGAGCCGTACACGCCCGCCGACGTCGCGGAGTCCGCCGCGTCGTACGCGGTCGGCGACGGCGGCGAGCTCACCGCCGTCGACCTCGGTGACGTGTGCGTCAACGTGGACCACGCGTGGTTCGCCGACGCGGGCATCCCCGAGCCCGTGACGCTCGAGGACCTGGCGAAGCCGGAGTACCGGGACCTCCTCGTCGTGACCAACCCCGCGACGTCGTCGCCGGGCCTCGCGTTCCTCCTCGCGACCGTCGGGGCGTTCGGTGAGGACGGCTGGGAGGACTACTGGGCGGACCTGCGCGCCAACGGCGTGAAGGTCGTCGACGGCTGGTCCGACGCGTACTACGTCGACTTCTCCGGCTCGGAGGGCGCGGGGCCGCGCCCGCTCGTGCTGTCGTACTCGACGTCGCCCGCATTCACCCTTACCGAGGACGGCTCCGCGTCGACCACGGGCGCGCTGCTCGACACGTGCTTCCGCCAGGTCGAGTACGCGGGCGTGCTTGCGAACGCGAAGAACCCCGAGGGCGCGCAGCAGCTCCTCGACTTCCTCGTGAGCGAGACGTTCCAGGCCGACGTCGCCGACCAGATGTACATGTACCCCGCCGACGACTCCGTCGCGCTGCCCGACGGCTGGGCCGAGTTCGCGCCGCTCGCCGACGAGCCCTTCGAGGTCGCGCCCGCCGACGTCGCGGCGCACCGCGACGAGTGGATCAAGGCATGGACGGCGACGGTCGTCGACTGACCCCCGGTCCCCGAACCCCCGGTCCACGAACGACCACGGCTCTACCTCGCGGGGTAGAGCCGTGGTCGCGCGAGGGAGACCCGTGGTTTCCCGAGGTAGAGCCGTGGTGAGGGGTCGGGAGGTCCGGCGGGGCGGCGTCGGGCGCGGGGTGCTGTGGGGTCTGGCGGCGGCGGTGCCGCTCGCGTTCCTCGGGGTGTTCTTCGCGTGGCCGGTCGTCACGCTCGTGGCGCGCGGGTTCGTCGGGGACGACGGCGGCCTCGACCTCTCGGGGTTCGCGGAGGTCTTCTCCGAGCCCCGCACGTGGCGGATCGTCGGCCTCACGCTCTGGCAGGCCGTGCTCGGCACGGCGCTGTCGCTGCTGCTCGGCGTGCCCGGCGCGTACGTGCTGTACCGGTGCCGGTTCCCCGGGCGGCGGGTCGTGCGCGCGCTCGTCACGGTGCCGTTCGTGCTCCCGACCGTCGTCGTCGGCGTCGCGTTCCGGTCGCTGCTCGTGCAGGGCGGCCCGCTGGGGTTCCTGCGGCTCGACGAGACGTTCGCCGCGATCGTCGTCGCGCTCGTGTTCTTCAACTACTCCGTCGTGGTGCGCACGGTCGGCGGGCTCTGGGAGCACCTCGACCCGCGCGCCGAGCAGGCGGCGCGCGCCCTCGGCGCGACGCCGTGGCGCGCGTTCCGCACCGTGACGCTCCCGGCGCTCACGCCCGCGATCGCCAGCGCCGCGTCGATCGTCTTCCTCTTCTGCGCGACGGCGTTCGGCGTCGTGCTCGTGCTTGGCGGTATCCGCTACGGGACGATCGAGACGGAGATCTGGATCCAGACCACGCAGTTCCTCGACCTGCGCACCGCGGCGGTGCTGTCGGTCGTGCAGCTCGTGGTCGTCGCGGCGGCGCTCACGGTCGCGAACCGCACGCGGGCCCGGCGCGAGCGCGCCCTCAACCTGTCGTCGTCGGCGTCGTCCGCGCACCCGCTGCGCCTGTGGCGCGACGGCCGCCCGACGGGCGACCTCGCGCCCGCGGCGCTCACCGCGGCCGTGGTCGTCGTGCTCGTCGGGCTGCCGCTCGGCACGCTCGTCGTGCGCTCGTTCCGCGTCCCGGGCGGCGGCTGGGGACTCGACAACTACGCGAACCTCGGCACCACGGGCGGGCGCAACGCCCTGTCCGTCACCGTGTGGGAGGCGGCGGGCAACTCGCTGCGCACCGCCGCGCTCGCGACCGTGCTCGCCGTCGTGATCGGCGGTCTCGTGGCGCTCGTCGTGTCCCGGCGCCCGCGCTCGCGCGGCGGGCGGCGCGCGATCTCGGTGCTCGACTCGGTGTTCATGCTCCCGCTCGGGGTCTCCGCGGTCACGGTCGGCTTCGGCTTCCTCGTCACGCTCGACCGGCCGCTCGGCCTCGACGTCGACCTGCGCACGTCGGGGCTGCTCGTGCCGATCGCGCAGGCGGTCGTCGCGACGCCGCTCGTCGTGCGCACGGTCCTGCCGACGCTGCGCGCCATCGACCCGCGCCTGCGCGAGGCCGCCGCGACCCTCGGCGCCGCGCCCGGGCGCGTGTTCCGCACGGTCGACGGCCCGATCGCCGCGCGCTCGCTCGGCCTCGCCGTCGGGTTCGCGTTCGCCGTCTCGCTCGGGGAGTTCGGCGCGACGTCGTTCCTCGCCCGCCCGGACAGCGCGACCCTGCCGGTCGTGATCTTCCGGCTCATCGGGCGCCCGGGCGCCGAGAACTACGGCATGGCGCTCGCGGCGAGCGTCGTGCTCGCGCTGCTCACCGCGACCGTGATGCTGCTCGCCGAGCGGTTGCGCGGCGACCGACCCGGAGGAGAGTTCTGATGGTGCAGACCGACCCCGCCCCCGCGCGCGCGGGCACGCCGGAGCCGTCGCGCCCCGGCCCCGGCACCGGGGAGGCCGCCGGGCTCGCGGTGCGCGACGTCGTCGTGCGGTACGGCGGGCGCGGCGCCGGGGGAGCGCGCACGGATCCCGGCACGACGGCGGTCGCGGGCGTCACGCTCGACGTCGCGCCCGGCGAGGTGCTCGCCCTGCTCGGGCCGAGCGGCTGCGGCAAGTCGAGCCTGCTGCGCGCCGTCGCGGGGCTCGAGCCGGTCGCCGCGGGCTCCGTGGCGTGGGACGGCCGCGACCTCACGGGCGTCCCCGTGCACCGCCGCGGGTTCGGGCTCATGTTCCAGGAGGGCCAGCTCTTCCCGCACCGCGACGTCGCGGGCAACGTCGCCTACGGGATCGCGGGGCTGCCGCGCGCCGAGCGCGACGCGCGCGTGGCCGAGCTGCTCGACGTCGTCGGGCTCGCCGGGTACGAGCGGCGCGCGGTCGCGACGCTCAGCGGGGGCGAGCGCCAGCGCGTCGCGCTCGCGCGGTCGCTCGCGCCGCGCCCCCGCCTGCTCCTGCTCGACGAGCCCCTCTCCGCGCTCGACCGGGGGCTGCGCGAGCGCCTCGCGCTCGACCTGCGCGAGGCCCTGCGCGCCACCGGCACGACGGCCGTCTTCGTCACCCACGACCACGACGAGGCGTTCACCGTCGCCGACCGCGTCGCCGTCATGGACGCGGGCCGGCTCCTCCAGGTCGCGCCGCCCGAGGACCTCTGGCGCGCGCCCGGGTCGCGCCGCGTCGCGGAGTTCCTCGGCTACCAGGCGTTCGTCCCGCACGGGCCGGGGAACCTGCTCGCGGTCGGTCCGCGCGGCCTGCGGCTCACGACCGAGGGCGTGCCGACGTCGGACGATGCGTGGGGCGCCACCGTCGTCGGGAGCGTGTTCCGCCGCGGCGCGGTCGAGGTGACCGTCGACGTCGACCTGCCCGGGCGCTCCGGCGGTGCGCCCGCACGGCTCGTCGCGCTCGCGGGCGCCCCGGTGGTCGTCGAGCCGGGCGACCGGGTGCGGGTCGTCGTCGACCCGGCCGGGTGCGCCGTCGTGCCGGCCTGACGTCCCGGGGTCGCCCCGGGCCGTGCGACGAGCGAGAGCGCTGCAGCCGACCTAGCGTCGGGGGATGGACGACGTGACGACCGGTGACCACCCCCCGGAGAAGAACGGCAGCAAGTCCGCGAAGATCCTGTACCGCCCCGTCGGCATCGTCAGCTCCGTCGTGGGCGGGCTCGTCGCCGGGCAGGTGTTCAAGCAGATCTACAAGCGGGTCTCGCCCGGCCACCGCAAGGACGCCCCGACACCCCTGCAGTCGGAGTACCCGCTCAAGGAGATCGTGCTCGCGGCACTCCTGCAGGGTGCGGTCTACGCGGTGGTGAAGGCGCTCATCGACCGCGGCGGGGCACGCGCGTTCGAGCGCTGGACGGGGGAGTGGCCCGGCGACTGACGGTCAGTCGAGGCCCGCGGCGTGGACGAGCAGCGCGACCTGCGTGCGGTTCTCCAGCCCGAGCTTGAGCAGCACGCTCGACACGTGGGCCTTGACCGTCGGGACGCTGAGGAACAGGCGCGCGGCGATGTCCGCGTTCGTCGCGCCGCGGCCGAGCTCGACCGCGACGTCGCGCTCGCGCCCGGTGAGCGCGTCGAGCGCGGCCCGGGCCCGCTCGCGCTGGCCGCCCGCGTCGGCGATCGACGTCATGAGACGCCGCGTGATCTCCGGTGACAGCACGGGCTCGCCCGTCGCGGCCGCGCGCACGGCGGCGACGATCCGCTCCGGCGGCATGTCCTTGAGCAGGTAGCCGGACGCGCCGGCGTGCAGGGCGCCGACGACCTCCTCGTCCGTGTCGAACGTCGTGAGCACGACGACGGCCGGCGCGTCCGGTCGCGCCCGCACGCGCCGCGTGGCCTCGATCCCGTCGACGCGCGGCATGCGCAGGTCCATGAGCACGACGTCGGTCGGGTGGGCGTCGAGCACGGCCGCCACCTCCGCGCCGTCGGCGGCCTCGCCGACGACCTCGATGCCGTGCGCGCCGTCGAGCATGAGGTGGAGCCCGGCGCGGACCAGCGCGTCGTCGTCGACGATCACCAGGCGGGTGCGCGCGGTGTCCGGGGGGACCGGCCCGTCGTCGTGGTGGTCGCTCCCGCGCGGGGCGCCCGCGCGCCCACCCTGCTCCGTCACGCGGCCCACGGTAGCCGGACGTCGAGCACGAACCCCGCGTCCCGCGCCCCGGCGCCGAGGGTCCCGCCGAGCAGGTCGACGCGCTCCCGCAGCCCGACCAGCCCGGTGCCGGTGCCGCCGCCCGCTCGGTCACCGACGCCGCCACCTTCCGGGCCGACACCGCCGCCGGCGCCGACGGGGACGCGGCGCGGGCCGCCGTCGGACACCGTGACCCGGACCTCGCCCGCCCGGGCCACGACGCGGAGCGTCACCGGGCCGCCCGGCGCGTGCCGCCGGGCGTTCGTCAGCCCCTCCTGCGCGACGCGGAAGGCCGCGACCGCGACCGTCGGCGGGACCTCCGCGGACCCCGTCCGCTCGTAGGTCACCTCGCCGCCCGCGTCGCGCGCCTCGACGACGAGCCGCTCGACGTCGTCGAGCGTGGGCTGCGGCGACAGCGCGTCGGCACCGCCGGGCCCGGGCTCGGCGCGCAGCACCCGCACGACGTCGCGCAGGTCGTCGAGCGCGGAGCTCACCCCCGCGCGCACCAGGCCCGCGGCACGGGCGAGCCGCTCCGGGTCGGCGTCCGGCCGGTACTCCAGCGCGCCCGCCGTGGCGGCGAGGAGCGAGAGCCGGTGCGCGAGGGTGTCGTGCATCTCGCGCGCGATCCGGGTGCGCTCGGCGACGCGCGCCTCGGTGACGCGGCGCTCCTGCTCGCGCTCGGCGCGGCGGGCGCGGTCCCGCAGCGACCACAGCAGCTGGTCGCGCGCCTGCGCGTACTGGCCCCAGCCGAGCAGGGCGGCGTGCACGGCGAGGTCGCACAGGAGCCACCAGCCGAGCGGCAGGGCCTGCGGCCGCCACAGCGCCTGCACGGCGTGGCCGAGGAACCCGGCGACCGCGACCGGGAGCGCGGTGCGCAGCGGGTACCAGCGCGCGACCTGCAGGGTCGCGACGGTCGAGGCCGGGGTCGCGGCGCCCGAGTACGCCGCGAGCGAGGCGAGGACCAGCGCGCCGACCACCGGGGCGACGCGCGGGGTCCGCGACCACAGCAGGGGCAGCGCCGCGAGGGCGAGGACCGCGACGGCGACGTCGAGCCACGGGGCTGCGCCGGCGTCGTCCTGCGCGACGACCCCGGCGGTCGCGAGCGCCGTGAGCACCGCGACGGCGAGCCAGGCCAGCGCGACCACCCACCCGGGGACGAGCGGGCGCGTGCCGTCGCGGCGCGCGGCGGCCGTCGCGAGGACGGGGCGCCCGGCGAGGGGAGGGCAGTCGGTGGTGGTCATGCTCCGGACGCTAGGCGGCCGGTGCGCGGCCGACCACCGACCAAGGTCGGGGGTCGCCGTCCGGCAGGAGGGTCGAGGCCCGACGCCGGTCGGCCCGGCCGCCGCCCTCCGGCCGACGCGAGGCGGGCGCTCGGGCCGCGAGCGTGGGGACGTCGGCGCCCGCCGGCCGCGGCCCAGGCCGCGCGAGAGCCGCGGCACCGCGCCGCGCGACGAAGGAGGAACGTCATGTCCACGACGCGGAGCACCTCGGACGGCACCTCGAACGGCACCTCGAACGGCACCTCGGACGCCACGCCGGACGGCACCCCGCACGTCCCGCACCGTCGCCGCACGTCGGCGCCCGACGGCGGGCTCGGCCCTGCGGCACGGATCCACCAGCCCGAGGTCGGGGTTCGTGCTCGTCGCCGCGTCCCGGGGGTCGGGTCGGCGCCGCGTGTTCCGCGCTGGCTCGTCCCGCCCGCCGCGGCGGTGCTCGCCGCCGTCGTGCTGCTGGCTGGGACGGCGCTCGGCGTCGACCCCGCGGTGCGCACCGCGACCGGGACGCAGACGGTCGGCGTCGTGGCGGCGGTCGTCGTGACGCTCGTTGTCGGGTATGCCGGGTGGGGCGTGCGCGCGCTGCTCGGCCGCCTGTCCTCGGGCGGCCGACGGCCCTGGCTCGTGACGTGCGGCGTCGTGCTCCTCGTCTCCCTGCTCGGCCCGCTCGGAGCGGTGACGCCCGGTGCGGTAGCCCTGCTCGTCGTCGAGCACCTGACGGTGGGCGCCACCCTGACCCTGGGCCTGCGCCGCTGACCCCCGCCCCCACCTCGCCGCCCCGCCCCGCCCCACCCGTCGAACACGGGGTCGGCGACCGTTGTCCGCCGGATCTGGTCGCTGACCCCGTGTTCGACGGGGGATTGGGGGCGTGTTCGGCCGGGGACGATGAGATTCCGCTGCGGCTACGGTCTGTTTCTCGTCGATCCTCCCGACCGGAAGGCCCACCATGACCGCGACGCTCGTGTCCACCCTGTTCCTCTCGCTCGACGGCGTCGCCGAGATCGACCCGGCGTGGCACTTCCCCTACTTCGACGACCACATGGCCGCGGCGGTGGACGAGGACTACCGGGACGTCGACGCGCTCCTGCTCGGGCGTGTCACGTACGACAGCTTCGCCGGCGCGTGGCCCGAGCGGGAGACCGCCGGGGAGGAGGACGCCGAGTTTGCCGCGCGCCTCGGGAACCTGCGCAAGATCGTCGCGACGCGCGGCGACCAGGACCTCGGGTGGCGGCACGTCGAGCGGGTCGACGGCGACCTCGTCGACGCGGTCCGCGCCCTCAAGGAGGAGCCGGGACTGGGCAAGGTGCTCGTCGCCGGGTCGATCTCGGTGGTGCGCCAGCTCCTCGCGGCGGGGCTGCTCGACGAGCTGCGCCTGCTCGTCCACCCCGTCGCGGCGCGCACGGGCGAGCGGCTGTTCGACGAGGGCGAGCCCGTCTACCCGCTGACGCTCCTGCGCTCGGAGACGTTCCCCACGGGCGTCGTGCGGCTCGTCTACGCCCCGGGCGAGATCCCCGGGGACGTCGGCTACGACGACGTCAAGGACAAGGTGCCGTCCGGCGACGCGTGACGCGTGACGGCGACCACCGCGACGTCGTCCTCGCGGCCCGGGTCGTCGAACGCGGCGACGACGCGCTCGCACAGGAGCGCCGGGCTCGCGCCGGCGCTCCGCCCGGCGACCTCGGCCAGCCGGTCCAGCGCGTCCACGAGCGACGCCCCGCGGCGCTCGACGAGACCGTCGGTCACGAGCACGAGGAGGTCGCCGGGGGCGAGCACGTCGTGGTGCGCGGGGCGGGACCGCGGGCTCGGCACGCCCAGCAGGCGCGATCCCGCCTTGGCCCGGTCGACCGTGCCGTCGGCGCGCACGAGGAGCGCGGGCAGGTGGCCGGCGTCCGTCAGCTCGAGGGCACCGGTCCGGGGGTCGAGCACGCACACGCACACGGTCGCGAACTCGGGGTGGTCCTCGCGCAGCGCCGCGTTGAGCAGGTCCAGGGCGGACGCCGCGTCGTGGCCCTCGCGCAGGTAGGCGCGCAGCGTGACCCGTACCTCCGCCATCACGGTCGCCGCGCGCAGTGAGTGCCCCTGGACGTCGCCGATGACGACGGCCACGCGCCCGTCCGGGAGGTCGAACGCGTCGTAGAAGTCGCCGCCGACGTCCAGCCGGGCGTCCGACGCGTCGTAACGCGCCACGACCTCGACGCCGCCGCTCACCTGCAGCCCCGACGGCAGGAGCGCGCGCTGGAGCGCGAGCGCGATCCGGTGCTCCTCGGTGAACGTGCGCAGGTTCGACAGCGCGACCGTCGCGGCCTCCGTGAAGCGCGCGGCGGCCTCCTGCTCCTCGTCGGACAGCGGCTCGTCGCCGACCTCGATGCCCAGGCCGCCGACGAGCGCCCCCGACGCGTCGACGAGCCAGTGCGTGAACCACGCCGACGGCCCGACGCCCGCCTCGCCGAAGAGCGGCCGCCAGGGGAGGGGGACCTCGTCCGGGCCGAACACGGCGGTCGACGCCCCGGTCGGCGGGAGGACCGCCGTCGGACCACGCCCGCGGACGAGCGCGGCACCCTCCGCGGCGCAGACGGAGCGCAGCACGACCCCGGCGTCCGCGACGACCATCGAGATCACGGCGCGACCGAGGACGGCGCACGCGCCCCGGGCGGCGTGGTCGGCGACGGCCTCGGGGGAGCGCGCTTCGTGCAGGGGGACGAGCGCGTCGGTGAGCGCCTCCAGGCGGCGGGCGGTGCGCCCGGCGCCACGCTGGGCGTCGACGCGTCGGCACAGCGCGCTGATCGTCGCGAGGAACTCGTCGCGGTCGAGCGGCTCGGGCAGGTAGGCGTCCGCGCCGCCCTCCAGCCCGGCGGTGCGCGCGGCGGCGTCGACGTCGGTCGCGGAGACGTGCAGCACCGGCAGGTGCGCGGTCGCGGGGTCGCTCTTGAGGATCCGGCACACCTCGCGGCCCGAGAGGTCCGGCAGGTTCACGTCGAGCACGACGGCGTCGACCGGGGTCGTGGCGTGCGCGAGCGCGTCGCGGCCGGTCCCGGCCTCGACGACGCCGAACCCGGCCCGCCGCAGCCAGCTCGCCATGACGTACCGGTGCGCGGGCGTGTCGTCGACGACGAGCACGGTGCGGTCGGCGTTCATCGGCTGCGCACCTCGCGTCCCAGGGCCGCCACGAGGCGGTCGCGGTCGATCTCGGACTTGGCGAGGAACGGCACGTCGCCGATGCCGGACGGCGGCGGTGCGCTCGACATGAGCACGGCCGCCGTGCCCGGGTGCACGTCGCGGATCCGCGACCGCAGCGCGAGGCCGTCCGTGCCGGGCAGGCACACGTCGAGGAGCGCGACGTCGGCCGGGCCGTCGTGCAGGAGGGCGAGCGCGTGCGTGGCGTCGTGCGCGACGCTGACGCGCGACGCGGCGTCGCGGAGCATCGAGGCGACGACCGACGCGTAGGCCCGGTCGTCGTCGACGACGAGCACGTGCCCGAGCGGGGTGTCGCGCGCGGCGGCCTCCTCGGGCTCCGGGCGCGCGGCGGGGGCGTCCTCGGGCACCGCGGAGAGGGACGGGAGGCGCAGCGTGAACACGCTCCCGGCGCCCGGGCGCGACGTCGCGACGAGCGTGCCGCCCAGCGCCTCCGACGTGCGGCGCGCGTACGGCAGGCCGAGGCCCGTGCCGCGGACGGTCGGCTGGAGGCGGTTGGGCACCTGGACGAACTCCTCGAACACGGCCTCCAGCTGGTCGGCCGGGATCCCGAGACCCGTGTCGCGCACGTCGAACCGCACGGCGTCCCCGTCGGCCGCGGCCCGCAGCACGACCTCGCCCTCGTCCGTGAACTTCACCGCGTTCGTCAGCAGGTTCCGCAGCACGCGGGACAGCAGCCGGCGGTCGGTGACGAGCGTGAGGCCGGGCTCGGCCGCGACCCGCAGGGAGACGCCGGACCGCACGAGCGGCAGGGTCGTGCCGCGCAGCTCGTCGAGCAGCGCCCCGAGGTCGACGGGGGTGGGCTCGACGTCGTCGTGGCCCGCCTCGGCGCGCGCCAGGTCGAGCAGCTCGTCGACGAGCGTGAGCAGCGTCGTCGCGCTCTCGCGCAGGAACCCGACCTGCTGCGTCTGGTCGGCGTCGAGGTGGGAGTCCGCCAGGAGCGAGGTGAGGCCGATGATCGAGTTCACGGGCGAGCGCAGCTCGTGGCTGACGTTCCGCAGGAAGCGGGTCTTCGCCTCGTTGGCGGCGGCGAGCTCGCGCCCGCGCTCGTCGAGCTCGGCGTACAGCGCGACGACGCCGGTGTTCGTCTCCTCGAGCTCCGCCGAGAGCTGGTCGTACATGGCGAGGACGCCGCGGTTCGTCTCCTCCAGCTCCTCGTTGAAGCGCCGGAGCTCGTCCTGCTGGCGCGTCAGCTCGTCGAGCGTGCGCACGAGCTCGGCGTTCTGCACGCGCACCTCGTCGCTCGCGTCGGCGACGTGCGCGGCGGCGGTGGACCGGCGCACGCTCGCGAGCGTCGCCTCGTCCGTGCGCGCGGTGGCGGGCAGGGCCTTGGTGAGGAGCACGCGCGTGCCCGTCGGGTCGACCTGGAGGCCGGGGACGAGCCGTCGGGCGGCGGGGACGCCGCCGTCGCTCGAGTCGCCCTCGACGAGGAACGGCGTGCCCGCCACGATCTCGGCGCGCAGCGTGGCCTGCGGGAGGCCGGGCAGGACGCCCACGACGACGTCGGCCGTGCCGGAGCCGACCGCGGACCGCCCGATCTCGGACAGCGCCGTCGCGACGCGCACCTGGTCCTGCGTGTCGAGGCCGAGCAGGCGGCAGATCTCCCGCCCGGCCCGGCGCAGCGCGAGCACGTCGGAGTCCGAGCGCAGCTGGGTGATGAGGAGGGTGGTGCTCACGCGGCCTCCCGGGCGATCGGCAGCACCGCCACGCACGAGTCGTCGCGGCGCACGGCGTGGTCGCGCAGCAGGACGCCCGCGACGACGAGGGGGGAGCGGACGGCGAGGCCCGGGTAGTCGGCGAGCGACCACCGGGCCGTCAGCCCGTCGCTGTGCAGCACGACGACGTCGCCCGGCTCGACGGGGTACGTCGTCTCGCGCAGCGGCCGGCCGCGCGTCCCGGCGATGCCGGGGTGGCTCACGAGCCCGCGCGAGCGCGCCCCGTGGACGGTCCCGGCGATGTTGCCGAGGCCTGCGTGCCGCAGCACGCCGCCCGACGCCTGGACCACCGAGACGGCTGCGCCGCGCGTGCCGCCGAGGGCGCCGTGCACGCGCTCGAGGAGCGCGACCGCGCTCCCGGGCGGCGCGTCGAGGAAGGCCCGCACGGCAGCGCCGGAGGCCACCGCGGCGAGCGGACCGTGGCCGAGCCCGTCGGCGACGAGGAGGCTGGGCACGCCGTCGTCGTGGCGCACCGCGAGGGCGTCGCCGCACACGTCCTGCCCGGTCATGGGGCGGGTCACGCCCGTGGGTGCTGCCAGGTCGGTGGCCGCGCCGTGCGCGACGAACGTCGCAGCGATGACCGTCCCCTGCCCGGGCGACGTCCATGCGTCCCACGCCGACGCGAGGCGGGGGAGGGTGCCGAGGCCGATGCCGAGCGTGCCGCGGCTCGAGACGCCGTCGCGCATCGCCGCGGTGATGTCCCGCATGCCGGGCCCGGCGTCGACGGCGAGCACGTCGAGCGCGGCCTCGGCGCCGGTGCGCCGCACGCGGACGAGCACCGCGCCGCCCCCGGCGTGGCGGCACTGGTTGGTCGCGAGCTCGGAGACGACGAGGCCGACCTCCGCCGCGCGCTCGTCGTCGAGGCCGAGGTTCCGCGCGGCGGTGCTCGCGCCGCGACGCACGCTGCCGACCGCGGACGGGTGGTCCACGGTGTACCAGGTCCCGTCCTCGACGAGCGTGCGGCGGTCGTCCGGGCGGTCCGGCTCCGCCGAGGTCATCGGGACCAGGTCGCGATCTCGACGCGCGTGCCCGCTCCCGGCGCGGTGTCGATCGCGAAGTGCTGGACGAGGCGTCGTGACCCCGAGAGCCCGAGCCCGAGCCCGCCGCCGCTGGTCCAGCCGTCGGTGAGCGCGAGGTCGAGGTCGGGGATGCCCGGCCCCTCGTCCGAGAAGACGGCGCGGACGCCCGTCCGCGCCCCCTCCGTGACGAGCTGCACCTCGGCCTCGCCACCGCCCCCGTACACGAGGGTGTTGCGCGCGAGCTCGCTCGCCGCCGTCACGAGCTTCGTCTGGTCGACGAGCGAGAGGCGTGCCTGCTGCGCGAGCGACCGCACGAGCTGGCGCACCTTGACGACGTCCGAGTCCGTGCGGACCGGCACGCGCTCCGCGGTCGTCGGCGGCGGGGTGGTCGTGGTCACCTCTCCTCGCGCTCGGCGGCGGCGAGGAGCACGTCCTCGGCGGACCGCTCCTCGGGGGCGAGGAGCGCGAGGCCGCGCTCGACGTCCAGCGCGGTGCGGACGTCGCCGAGCGACAGGCCGAGCTCGACCATGGTGATGGCGACGGCCGGGCGCATGCCCACGACGACCGTCGTCGCGTCGAGCACGTGCGAGATCCCCGCGACGGACGCGAGCATGCGGCCGATGAACGAGTCGACGATCTCCAGCCCGGAGATGTCGATGATCACGCCGCGCGCACCGGTGTCGGTGATCCGCTGGGCGAGGTCCTCCTGGAGCTGCAGCGCCGTGTCGTCCTGGAGGTCGATCTGGATCGAGACGAGGAGCGTCGAGCCGATCTTGAGGATGGGGACGCCGTCGGTCATGCGGGGAGCCCGGCCTGCCGGGTGTCGCGGCTCGCGCGCAGCGCGTCGACGAGGGCGTCGGCGAGGGTCGCGCGCGTGCGGATGTCGCCGAACTCGATGCCGAGCGCGACGATCGTCTGCGCGATCTGCGGGCGGATGCCGCTGATCGTGCACTCGGCGCCCATGAGGCGCGCCGCGACGACCGTCTTGAGCAGGTGCTGCGCCACCTGGGTGTCCACCGCGGGCACGCCCGTGATGTCGATGATCGCGTGCTCGCTGCCCGTGTCGACGAGCGTGTTGAGCAGCTTCTCCATGACGACCTGGGTGCGCGCGGAGTCGAGCGTCCCCACGAGCGGCACCGCGACGATGCCCTCCCAGAGCTTGACCACGGGCGTGGAGAGCTCGAGCAGCTGCTCGGCCTGCTCGGCGATGATCGCCTCGCGCGCGGCAGCGAACGTCTCGAAGGTGAAGAGCCCGAGCTGGTCGACGAGGCGGAGCAGCGGGGTGGCGTCCGTGTCGGCACCGGTCGCGGAGTCGAGCCGGTACAGGCCCTCCTTGAGCGCGAACACGCCGATCGCGGTCTCGCGCGGCGTGAAGCCGAGGCGCGCGCGGGCGGACGACACGTCCGCGAGGATGCCCCGGAGCTGGTCGAACGCCGGCTCGGCGAGCGAGACGCCGCCGGCGCGCAGGCCCTCGAGGAGCGCGTCGAGGATCTCGCCCTGCTCGCGCTCGAGCTCGCCCCGCGAGGTGCGGCCGTGGAGCTCGTTCGCTGCAGCCTCCAGCCACGCGCTGCGCACGGCGTCCGCGTGCTCGATCAGGGTCCGAGCAAGAGTCTCGGGGGTGGCGGCGTCGGCCATCGGGGTTCCTTCCACGGTGAGAGCGACGCCGAACGGGCTCGCGGCGGTCGCGCGCCCGCCAGTGTACGCAGGGCGCGGGCGCTCGCAGCGCGGCTGTGGACGCGCGGTCGCGCGCACGACGCCACGACCTCGCGACACGTCCCCGCCGTGAGGCGGACGACACACCGCGGGACGCGGTCCGCGGAGGCGCTCGGCCCGCCTCCGTGCGCACGACCGGCCCCCCCGCGAGCCGCCCGAGCACGGTCGTCCCCGTGCCCGGGCGGAGCGCGGGCTAGCTGCGCAGGTCGAGGTAACGGTCGATGAGGGCCGCGGTGCTCGGGTCCTGCGCCGCGAGGGCGTCCTCGTCGCCCGCGACGGCCGGCGCGATCTCGAGCGCGAGCTTCTTGCCGAGCTCGACGCCCCACTGGTCGAAGCTGTCGATGCCCCACACGACGCCCTGCACGAACGTGATGTGCTCGTAGAGCGCGATGAGCTGGCCCAGGACCGACGGCGTGAGCGCGGGAGCGAGGATCGACGTCGTCGGGCGGTTGCCCGGGAACGTGCGGGCGCTCACGAGGTGCTCCGCGGTGCCCTCGGCACGGACCTCGTCCGCCGTCTTGCCGAACGCGAGCGCCTTGGTCTGGGCGAAGAAGTTCGCGAGGAACAGGCCGTGCACGTCCGCGCCGGGCTGGACCGCGCCGCCGTCGCCCACCGCGTCGACGAGGGGGTGGGCGGGGTTCGCGACCGCGATGAAGTCGGCCGGGATGAGGCGGGTGCCCTGGTGGATGAGCTGGTAGAACGCGTGCTGGCCGTTCGTGCCGGGCTCGCCCCAGAAGATCTCGCCGGTCTCCGTCGTGACCGGGGAGCCGTCCCAGCGCACGCGCTTGCCGTTGGACTCCATGGTGAGCTGCTGGAGGTAGGCCGGGAAGCGGTGCAGGTACTGCGCGTACGGGAGCACGGCGTGCGTGTGCGCGTCGAGGAAGTTCACGTACCAGACGTTGAGCAGCCCCATGAGGACCGGGACGTTGCGCTCGAACGGCGTGCGGCGCACGTGCTCGTCGATCGCGTGGAAGCCCGCGAGCAGCTCGGCGAACCGGTCCGGGCCGATCGCGATCGCGAGCGACGTGCCGATCGCGGAGTCGACGGAGTAGCGCCCGCCGACCCAGTCCCAGAACCCGAACGCGTTCGCCGGGTCGATCCCGAACGCCGCGACCTTGTCGAGCGCGGTCGAGACCGCGACGAAGTGCTGCGCGACGGCGGCCTGCCGGGACTCGTCCGTGTCCTCGATCGCGCCGACCGCCGCGAGCTCCGTCCACAGCCAGTCGCGCGCCAGGCGCGCGTTGGTCAGGGTCTCGAGCGTGCCGAACGTCTTCGACGCGACGATGAACAGCGTGGTGCGCGGGTCGAGGCCCGCCGTCTTCTCCGCGACGTCCGTCGGGTCGATGTTCGAGACGAACCGGACCTCGATGTCCTGGTGCTTGTACGGCAGCAGCGCCTCGTACGCCATGACCGGTCCGAGGTCGGAGCCGCCGATGCCGATGTTCACGACCGTGCGCACGCGCTCGCCCGTGACGCCCGTCCACTCGCCCGAGCGGACCTTGTCCGCGAACGCGTAGACCTTCGCGAGCTCGGCGTGCACGTCCGCGTCGACGTCCTGCCCGTCGACGACGAGGTGCTCGTCGTCGCCCAGCGGGGTCGGCCGGCGCAGGGCGGTGTGCAGGACGGCGCGGTCCTCCGTGACGTTGATGTGCTCGCCCGTGAACATCGCCTCGAGGCGGTCGTCGAGGTGGACCTCCTCGGCGAGGCGCACGAGCAGCTCGAGCGTCTCGTCGGTGACGAGGTTCTTCGACAGGTCGACCGTGAGGTCGGCCGCCTGGTGCGTGAGGCGGCGCGCGCGGTCCGCGTCGGCCGCGAACCAGGTGCGCAGGTCCGGCTCCACGGTGTCGCGGTGCACGGTCAGCGCGGTCCAGGACGGCGTGGTGGTGGGGTCGATCGGGGGCGGCACGGGCTGCGAGGTCATGACCACCAAACTACTGACCGACGTCGGCCCTCGCCCACCCCGACCGTCCCGCGGTCCATGGTCCGGCGGCCTGACGAACGGCGTTCGCAGGTCCCTGGACCCCGGGCGCGTGGGGGCGGGCCGCGCGACGATGGGGGTCGTGCGCCGTCGGGCGCGCACCGGGCGGCGACGCCGTCGCACGGCCCACGAGCGACGATCGGAGGAGGGACCATGGCGGAGGTCGTGCTGTTCCACCACGTGCAGGGACTGACGGAGGGCGTGCGGACGCTCGCGGAGACGCTGCGCGGCGCGGGGAACGTCGTGCACACGCCGGACCTCTTCGAGGGGCGCACGTTCGCGACCCTCGACGAGGGCATGGCCCACGTGCAGGAGCTCGGTTTCGGGACCGTGCTGGAGCGCGCCCGGGGGGCCGTGGACGGCTACGACCTCGGTGTCGTGTACGCCGGGGTCTCCCTCGGCGTCCTCCCGGCCCAGATGCTCGCCCAGACGCAGCCGGGCGCCAAGGGCGCGGTGCTGCTCGAGGCGTGCGTGCCCGTCTCCGAGTTCGGCGACGCCTGGCCCGACGCCGTGCCCGTCCAGGTGCACGGCATGGACGCGGACCCGTCGTTCGCGGGCGAGGGCGACCTCGACGCCGCGCGCGAGCTCGTGGAGTCCACGCCCGACGCCGAGCTGTTCGTCTACCCCGGCGACCGCCACCTCTTCACGGACCCGAGCCTGCCGTCGTACGAGCCGGAGGCCGCCGCGCTCGTCACCGAGCGGGTGATCCGCTTCCTCGACGGCATCCGCTGAGCGGTCGGGCCGCGGCGGCCCCCGGGGTCAGGGCGCGCTGCCGCGGTCCGGTGCGTCGAGCACGAGCTGCCACTCCGCCTCGACGCCCGTGGGCGCGAAGCCCAGCGCGACGTTGATCGCGAGCATGTGCCGGTTCTCCTCGGCGTTCCACGTGTGCACGCGACGCGACGACGGCCGGGCGCGCGCCAGCTCGTCGAGCACGGCGACCTTGACGAGCAGGCCCAGGCTGCGCCCGCGGTGCTCGCGCAGCACGAGCGTGTCCTCCTGGAACACGACCTCGGGCCGGTCGCGGGGGTACGCGACCATCGAGAACGCGGCGAGCGTGCCCGACGCCGTGTCCTCCGCCGCGGCGACGACGTAGCCGCGGCCCCGGTCGTGGATCTCCCGGGAGAAGGTCCGGACGCGCTCCGCGTCCCACGGGTCCTCCGTCAGGTCGAGGCCCCCGTTCGGTGCGTCGGTGCTCATGCGCGTCTCGAGCACCGCGAGCTGCGCGAGCCACTCCTCGGGGACGTCGTCCGTCCACACGTGCACGCGGTACCCGACGGCCCGCGCCGTCGCCGCTTCTCGCAGCGGGTCGAGCACGGCGGGCGGCACCGGGAGCTCGAGCACGGAGTGCCGCATCACCTGCGCGAGCGTGAAGCCGCGCTGCAGCGCGAAGGTCGTGGCGTCGTCGTGCGCCGGGACGCGCCCGCTGCCCGTGGGCGCCTCGATCGCACCCGGGCCGGGCGGCGGCTCCGGCGCGACGGACGAGTCGGACTGGACCACGCGCCGCCCCTCGGCGCGCACGACGTCGAGCGCCGCCTCCCACAGCGCGGTGCCGACGCCGCGGCGCCGGTGCGCCGGGTCCACGCCGACGTAGACGAGCGCCGTGTGCGTGTTGCCCTGCTGCGGGAGCGCCACCATCGACCGGCCGACGACGTCCTCGGGCCGGGGCGTCGTGCCGTGCGGGGCGTCGTCGAGCACCGCGACCCACCGCAGCACGCGGCGGTAGCCGGCGCTGGCGACGGTGGACGCGACCGTGGCGGCGTCGAGCGCGAGGTCGGTGTGGCCGTGGATCGCGCGGTCGATCGCGTCGCCGACGCGGACCGTGCCGTGGACGGCCCACGCGTCGGGCGCGTCGAGGCGCCCGGGGACGGGCTCGATGCGCACGCGCCCGTCGCGGGTCGTGGCGGTGGTCTGTCCCGCCTGCGGTGCGCTCACTCGGCGCCCCCCGGCGTCGTCCGGCGCTGCCACGCGGCCCACACGCCCGCGGGGCGGAAGCCGAGGGCGACGTTGATCGCGAGCATGTGGTCGTTCTCCTGCGCGTTCCACGTGTGGACGCGCCGGGCGCCGGGGCGCTGCGCCGCGAGCGCGTCGAGGTTGGCGACCTTGACGAGCATCCCGAGGCGGCGCCCGCGGTGCTCGCGCAGCACGAGCGTGTCCTCCTGGATCGCGAAGTCCTCCCGGCCGCGCGGGTGGACGAGCACGGTGAACGCCGCGAGCGTGCCCGACGGCACGTGCTCCGCGGCGCACACGAGGAACGCGTCGTCGTTCTCCGCCTGCTGCTGCACCCACGTCCGCACGCGCCGCGCGTCCCACGGGTCCTCGCCGTAGTCGACGCCGCCCGTGGGCGCGTCGGTGCTCATGCGCGTGAAGAGGACCGCCACCTGGTCGGCCCAGGCCTCCGGGACCTCGTCGGTCCAGGTGTGCAGGCGGTAGTCGCTGCCCGCCGTGGCCCGGGCGTCCTCGCGGTGCGCGTCGAGGACCGCGGGCGCGACCGGGAGGTCGAGCACCGAGTGCCGCTCGACCTGCTCGAGCACGTACCCGTGGACGCGCAGGAAGCGCGGTCCGGGCGCGTCCGCGGGGACCCGGCCCGCGCCCGTCGTGGCCTCGAGCGCGCCGGGCCCGGGCGGTGGCTCCTCGCCGTGGTTCGTGTCCGAGAAGAGCACGGTGCGCCCCGCGTCGAGGTTCAGCCGCTCGCCGAGCGCGAGCAGCGCACCCCCGATGCCGCGGCCGCGCTCGGCGGGACGCACGACGGCGTAGGACTCGCCCAGGTGCTCGTTGCTCGTCACGGGGCGGGTCACGAAGAGGTGCGCGACGACGTCCCCCACCGCGGGCGGGACGCCCTGCCCGTGCCACGCGGCCGCCGCGGCGGAGCGCACGACGACGAACCGGCGCTTCGTGGAGTACTCCTGGTGGGCCATGCCCGTGAAGATCTCGCGGGGCGGCAGCGCGAGGTCGTCGTAGCCGTGCACCTCGAGCTCGTGCTCGCGGCCGACGTCCGCGACGGCGAGGTAGGCCCACGCCTCGGGCGCGTCGAGCGACGCGGGGTGCGGGGCCTCGACGAGCGTGTACCCGCGCGGGAGGGAGACGTCCGGGACGGGAGGGGCGACGGCGCTCATGGGTCCAGCGTGTCCGGCGCACGGGCGGCGCGTCCACGGCAATACGCCCGGGGACGCACGGACGGCCCGGTCCCTGAGGGGACCGGGCCGTCCGGAGAAGCGGGCCGCCGGTGCGGCCGACGCCGTCAGGCGCGCTTGCGGTTGGTGAACCAGGACCAGATGAACACCACGATGATGGAGCCGATGAGCGCGAAGCCCCACGTGCCGAGGTCGAAGAACTCCTCGTTGACGTCGGTGCCGAACACCGCCGAGGCGATGAACCCGCCGAGCAGGGCGCCCACGATGCCCAGCAGGAGGGTGACGATCCAGCCGCCCTTCTGCTTGCCCGGCACGATCGCGCGGGCGATGGCACCCATGATGAGGCCGATGAGGATCCAGCCGATGATGCCCATGTCACGCTCCGTTTCCCGTAGGGACAGATCCGGCCAAAAGGACTCTTGCCCCGAATGACCTGACACCACCGTGGCACGGGCGCCCGGACCTCGCACGCCGACGGCGGTCTGCCGGGGTGCGGCGACCCCGCCGGCACCGGGCTCCGCGCGGTCTCGTAGGCTCGGAGGGTGGTGACGACCGAGGCGACGAGCGCGCGCGTCGACAGCTGGCTGTGGGCCGTCCGCGTGTTCAAGAGCCGCTCGCAGGCGACGGCCGCCGTGAAGGCGGGGCACGTGCGCGTCAACGGCGAGCGCGCGAAGCCCGCGACGAGCGTGAAGGTGAAGGACCGCGTCGTCGTGCGGGGCGGTCCGGTCGAGCGGATCCTCGTCGTCGAGAAGGTGCTCGTGAAGCGGGTGTCCGCGACCCTCGCCGCGACGGCCGTCGACGACCAGAGCCCGCCCCCGCCGCCGCGCGAGCTCACCGTGCGCGTCGCCGTCCGCGACCGCGGTGCCGGGCGCCCCACGAAGCGCGAGCGCCGCGACCTCGACCGGCTGCGGGGCCGGGGCTGACTCCCGCTGCCGCCGACCGGGGAGACCGCGCCCCGTGAGCCCAGCCCGCCCGACGCGCAGGACGGCCGGCGGTCGCGTGCGAGCACGCGACCGCCGGCCGTCGGCAGTGCTGTCGGGATCGCTCCCGGGATCAGCAGGTCAGCAGGCTCCGAGGTCCTTCCAGACGCCCCACTGGCCGCTCTGCGACGGGTTCTCGCCCGTCGTCCACCACTTGGCCTGGTAGTTGCGGCCGGAGTAGGAGACGTTCGCCCCGCCGACGTAGGCGGCGCTCGCCGACCAGGCGGGAGCCGTGCACGTGCCGGGGTTGCCCGGGTTCCCGGGGTTGCCGGGGTTCCCGGGGTTGCCCGGGTCGGTCCCGCCGCTGCCGATCTTCAGGTCGACGCAGTTGTAGAACGCGTTGACCGTGTTCGACACGTTCCAGCGCGCGAGGATCGTGTGGTTGCCCTCGGGCAGGCCCGTCAGGGTGTGGGAGATGTTGCTGGGCGGCTGCGCGCCGTTCTGGTTGAACGTCTTGAACAGCACGCCGTCGACGAAGTACTCCCACGTGCTCGTGTTGTGCGCCGCGGTGAGCTTCCACTGGAACGTGACCGACGTGCCGGTCTGCGTGCGGGGCCAGGGCTTGCTCGAGTCGTCGAGGATGCTGAAGCCGCTGCCGCCCGAACACTGCATCGAGCCCTTGGGCGCCTCGACGGACTGGGGCTCGTACTTGATCGAGCCGCAGTCGAAGGACGTCGTGCCCTTCGCGCAGTGGTCCTGCCGGCTCGGCGGCGACGTGATCCAGCCGTGGGCGCTCGCGCTCGGCGCGACGGCCACGGGCGCGATGATCGCGACCGCGCCGACGACGGCTGCCAGGAGTACCGCTCTCAGTCTTCGCATGAGATGTCTCGCTCTCCATCCGGTGGTGCATGGGTCCTGCGGCGCGCTTCCTCGCGGGCCGCTTCTCGGATCGGGCACCTCGACGCTACGAAACGGGCGGAGAGCCGGACAATTGGGCAAAGCCCGTACGTGCTTCCGCGTACGCGCGCCGGGCGCGCCCTCGTCGCCGGGTCGGCGACGCACGACGGCGGGTGGTCCCGCCCGTCGGACGAGACCACCCGCCGTCGCGGGGTTCAGCAGGTCAGCAGGCGCCGATCAGCTTCCACGGACCCCATGCCTCGGAGCCCGGGACGTTGTTCTGCGTCCACCACTTCGCCTCGTACACGTTGCCCGCGTAGGAGACCTTCGCGCCGCCCGTGTAGGTCGACGTCGCGGCCCACGCCGGGTCCGCGCAGGTGCCCGGCGTGCCGCCGCCGGGGGTGCCGCCGCCCGGGGTGCCCGGCTCGGGCGTGCCGCCGCCGGGGTTGGTGCCGTCGGCCGTGACGGTCAGGTCGACGCAGTTGTAGAACGCGTTGACCGTGTTCGACACGTTCCAGCGCGCGAGGATCGTGTGGTTGCCGAGCGGCAGGCCCTTGAGGGTGTGCGAGATGTTCTTGGGGGGCTGGACGCCGCCGCCGTCGAACGTCGCGAAGAGCTGGCCGTCGACGAAGTACTCCCACACGCTCGTGGCGTGGTTCGCCGTGAGGTTCCACTGGAACGTCACGTCGCGGCCCGTGGTCGTGCGGGGCCAGGGCTTGCTCGCGTCGTCGAGGATCGCGTAGCCGCTGCCGCCGGAGCACTTCATCGAGCCCTTGGGGGCCTCGACGGACTGCGGCTCGTACTTGATGGAACCGCAGTCGAAGGACGTGGTGCCCTTCGCGCAGTTGTCCTGCCGGCTGGGGGGAGAGGTGATCCAGCCGTGCGCCGAGGCGCTGGGGGCGATCGCGATCGGGGCGATGATCGCGGTCGCGCCCACGACGGCGGCGAGGAGCGCCGCGCGGAGTCGCTTCATCGGGGGACTCGCTTCCTAGGTCGGGGAGGGCCGACGTCGTGCGGAGCCCGCACCGTCGACCGTGACGAGGGGGACCGTAAGCAGGTGGAGGACGAGGCTCCAACGCCTACGCAGGGCCGCCCCGGAGTACGGGATGTCCCGTACGCGACGACCTGCGGAGGGCGTCTTCGTGCGGCTGGACCGGGGTCCGGCACCCCCTCGCGACGTGCCTCGGGCATCCGTCCGGCGGGTGAAAAGTGTGGGGACTACGTAGGGCGCCGGGACGCCGGACGAGACGGCGGCCCGAGCTGGACGAGCGTCCGAGAACGAGGGCGTCGGACGACCCACGGACCCGGGCGTGGGGGCGCGCGCGAGAGCGCGTGCCGGGGTCGCGGCCCGTCAGGCGGGCGCGTCCTCCTCGCGCAGCCGCGGCTCGGTGCGCAGCGCGGGCCGGAGGCCGGACTTGTCGGCGTAGAACGCGCGCACGACGTCCATGTCGGCGCGGACGTCACCGGTGAGGTCGATCGACGGGCCGAGGCCCGTCGTCATCGTGGTGCGGTCCACGTAGCCGAGCGTGACCGGCAGGTGCGCCTCGCGCGCGATCCGGTAGAACCCCGACTTCCAGTACGACCCGGCGCCGCGCGTGCCCTCGGGCGTGACGACGAGCGAGAAGACCTCGCCCGCCTGGAGGCGGCCGACGACGTCCGCCACGACCCGGCTCGGGTCGCGCCGGTCGACGGCGATGCCGCCCAGCGCGCGCATGACCGGGCCCGCGGGACCGGCGAACAGCGTGTGCTTGCCCAGCCAGCGCACGTGGATGCCGGTGCTCCACGCGATCGCGAGCATGAGCACGAAGTCCCAGTTCGACGTGTGCGGGGCGCCGACGAGGAGCGTGGGCCGGCTCGTGTCGTACGGCTGCGAGCGCAGCCGCCACCGGCTGGTCGCCCAGAAGGCGCGGGCGAGGGCTCGGCGGATCACCACGTCACGGTACAGGGTGGGAGCGAGGGGCCGCCGTCGACAACCACAGGCAGCGCGGTTAGTCTCCGGCGGGTAGGGAACTTCCCGCCCTACCTGCTCGGCCCGGACATGTCTGCTCGACCACCCACTGCTCGACGGAGACCAGATGGACACCACTCCCGCCGGAACCCCCGCCCTCCTGCGCACCCTCAACGCGCGCGCCGTGCTCGACGTCCTCGGTACCGGCGCGCAGGTCGCCCGACCCGACGTCGTCGCGGCGACCGGCCTGTCGAAGACGACCGTCGCGCAGACCCTGCGCGCGCTCGAGGCGACGGGCGTCGTCACGGAGGCAGGGCTCGACCGGGACCGTCGCGGCCCGGCCGCGACGCTGTACCGGGTCGACCCGGACTACGCGTTCGGGCTGGGGATCGACGTCGCGCGCGACCGCGTGCGGGTCGCGCTCGTCGACGTCACGGGAGCGATCCGTGCCCGCGCCGAGCGGCGCGACGTCAGGCCGACCCCGACGGCGCGCGCCCGCGCCGCCGCCGAGCTGGCCCGCGCGTGCGTGACCGACGTCGAGGCCCGGCTGCCCGAGGGCGCGAGCGTCGAGGTGACGCGCGCCGTCGCGGCGGTGCCGTCGATCGTCAGCCCGGACCACGCGACGATCCGCCGGGTGCCGGGCTTCGAGAAGGGCGGCACGGACCTCCACGACGCGCTCGTCGACGCGCTCGGCTGCCCGGTGACGCTCGAGAACGACCTCAACCTCGCGGCGCTCGCGGAGCAGCGCGACGGCGTCGCGGCGGGGGTCCGGACCTTCGTCGTGCTGGGGCTCGGCGACGGCTTCGGGGCCGGACTCGTCCTCGACGGTCGCCTCCACCGTGGTGCGGCGGGCGGTGCGGGCGAGGTGTCCTTCCTCCCGCACCCGGGGCGGTCGCTCGGCTCGGAGACGCTCGGGGCGTCGTCGATCGCGGCCATCGCGAAGGAGAACGGCCTCCCGGACGACATCGCCGTCAAGGACCTCGTGGACCGCGCCGAGCACGGTGACGGCGCGTCGTGCGACGTGCTCGACGAGGTCGCGGAGCGCATCGGCGTCGTGGCGGCTGCGGTCGCGCTCGTCGTCGAGCCGGAGCTCTTCGTGCTCACCAACCACGCCGCACGCCCGCCGATCGCCGAGCGCGTGCAGCGGTTCCTCGGCGAGAAGCTGGCCGTGCTGCCCGTGCGGGTCGTCCCGTCCGAGCTCACGAGCGACGCCGTCGTCGTGGGTGCGGCCCGGTCCGCGAGCGACGCGCTGCGCGACGAGGTGTTCCGCGCCGCCGCGGCCCACTCCGCGCCGGTCGAGGGCGAGGTCGCCGGCGACGAGCGCGCGGAGGCCGCGTCGTGACCGACCCGGGCGGCCCGCCGTCGGACCTGGTGTCCCGGCTGGGCCTCGCGGACGACGCGCGCGCCGTGATCCTCAACGCCGACGACTACGGCATGTGCCGGGCCGCGAACCGCGCGATCTCGGAGCTGCTCCTCGCGGGGCACCTCGACTCCGCGACCGTCATGGTGCCGTGCGGCTGGGCGCCGGACGCGCTCGCGTTCGCCGCGGCCCACCCCGTCGACGTCGGCGTCCACCTCGTGCTCACGAGCGAGTGGACGCGCTACCGGTGGCGGCCTCTCACGGGGACGGGGACGTCGCTCGTCGACGCCGCGGGGTACTTCCCGCGCGACGTCCGCGCCGTCGAGCAGAAAGCACGTGCCGAGGACGTCGCGGCCGAGCTCGCGGCGCAGCTCGACGCCGCGCTCGCCGCCGGGGTCGACGTCTCGCACCTGGACAACCACATGGGCTCGGTCTACGGGCTCGAGACGGGACGCTCGTTCCTGCCGCAGGTGTTCGAGCTCGCGGCCCGGCACGGGCTGCCGTTCCGCCTGCCGCGCACGACCGACGGGATGCTCCTGCCGCCCGGCGACTTCCAGCCGCTCCTCGACGAGGCGACCGCGGCGGCCGACGCGCTCGGCGTCGTGCTCGTCGACCGCCTGTGGACGCACCCGTTCGAGCTCGCGGGCGAGGGCACGGACGACGCAGAGGCCTACGAGGACGTCCGCGACGGCTTCCTCGACCTGCTGCGCCGCGTGCCGGCCGGCGTCACCGAGATCTACCTGCACCCCATGCTCGACGACGACGAGCTCGGCGACGTCGCCGACTACGCCGCGCCGAAGCGCGGGTTCGAGCACCGCCTCCTCGCCGACCCGGCCGTCGCGGCCGTGGTCGCCGAGGAGGGCCTCGTCCGCGTCGGCTGGCGCGACCTGCGCGCTGTCCAGCGGGGCGAGCGATGAGCGCGCCGTCCGGGACGCCGTCGGGCACGGTGCCGAGCGGGGGGCTGCTCGCCCGCGTGCGCGACCGCCGCCTCGTCGGCGCGGCCACGCGCGCGCAGACCGTCGCCTACGGCGCGTCTGCGTTCCCCGCGAACCTGCTGCTCCAGACGTTCTCCGCGTTCGTCGTCTACTTCTACGTCGACCACCTCGGCGTGCCCGCCGGCTGGGTCGCGGGCGCCATGGTCGCGCACGGCGTCCTCAACGCGGTGCTCAACCCGCTCGTCGGCGCGGCCTCCGACCGGCGGCGCACCCGCTGGGGCCGTCGCGTGCCGTGGATCGGGCTCGGCGTCGTGCCGCTCGTCGTCGCGTTCGCGCTCGTGTGGATGCCGCCCGCGCTGAGCCCCACCGGGCTCGTGGTGTGGTTCCTCGTCGTCGTCGCCGTGTACGACGTCGCGTACGTCGTCGTCGTGCTCAACGTCTCGGCGCTGTTCCCCGAGATCTTCCGCACGACGGCGGAGCGCGCCCGCGGGAACGCGCCGCGCCAGATGTTCGGCCTCGTCGGCATGATCCTCGGCACCGCCGGCGCCCCGCTGTTGTACGGGACGCTCGGGTGGACGTGGATGGCGCTGCTCCTCGCCGTCGTGAGCCTCGGGTTCTTCGCGTGGTCCCTCGCCGGCATGGTCGAGCGCCCCGTCGACGTCGCGGCGGTGCGCGAGCGCGAGGCCGCCGTCGGGCTCGGCGCCCAGCTGCGCTACACGTTCGCGAACCGGGCGTTCGTCACCTACGTGCTCGGCTCGCTGCTGCTGCAGAGCACCACCGCGATCGTGCTCGCCGCCGTGCCGTTCTACGTGCGCTACGTGCTCGGCGGGGCGGAGGCCGACGCGACGTTCCTCCTCGCGCCGATCTTCGTCGCGGCCATCCCGGCGATCGTCGGGTGGTCGTGGGTCGTGCGCCGCATCGGCCCGCGCTCCACGATGCTGTGGGTCGTCGCCGTGTACGGGCTCGCGACGTGCCTCTACCTCGTGCCGACCACCGTGCTCGGCGCCGCGCTCGCGGGCCTCGCCGTCGGCGTCGGCGTGGCCGGGCTCATGCAGGTGCTCGAGGTCGCGCTCGCGCAGGTCATCGACGACGACGAGCGCCGCACCGGCCTGCGCCGCGAGGGCATGTACTTCGGGGCGAACGGGTTCGTCGTGCGCGGGTCCGTGATCGTGCAGGCCGTCCTCGTCGCGGCCGTGCTCTCCGCGAGCGGGTACGTCGAGGGAACGGGCGACGTCGTGCAGCCGGAGAGCGTCGCGACGGGCGTGCGCCTCCTGCTCGGCGGCGTCCCCGTCCTCATCGCCGCCCTGGCCTTCGTGTGCTTCTGGCTCTACCCGCTGCGCGGTCGGGACCCCGAGGGCACCGACGCCGCCCTCGCCGACGCCGACGCGTCACCGACCGCCGCGGACCCCCTCCCGCGGTAGCCCCCGCCCCCGCGAGGTAGAGCCCCGGTCGCGCGAGGTAGAGCCGTGGTTGCGCGCGAGGTAGAGCCCCGGTCGCGCGAGGTAGAGCCGTGGTCGCGCGCGAGGCGCACCACGGCTCTACCTCGGCGGACCCTGGCTCTACCTCGGCTGACCCTGGCTCTACCTCGGCGGGCCCTGCCTCTACCTCGGCGGACCCTGCCTCTACCTGGGCGGGGTGGTGGTGCCGCGGAGGGTGTGCTCGGCGACGGCGCACGGGTCGGTGCCGGCGTCGATGTCGCGGAGGTCGCACGCGACGCGGCGCATGAGGGTCCGGAAGGTGCCGCGCTCGTCGGGGGAGAGCATGTCGAGGAGGTCCTCCTCGGCGTCGTGCACCGCGGCGGCCCACCCGGCGAGACGACGACGGCCCTCGGGCGTCGCGACGACGCGGCGCGCGCGCCGGTCGGCGGGGTTCTGCTGCCGCTCGACGAGGCCGGACGCGACGAGGTCGTCGACGAGGTACGTCATGACGGTGCGGTCGATGCCGTGGTGCTCGGCGAGCGCGAGCTGCGTGGGGTGGTCGCCCTGCGCCACGGTCACGAGGACCTGGTAGCCGCGCGTGCCGTGCGGGACGTCGTCGAGCGCCTGCTCGACGGTCGCGCGGTAGGCGCGCAGCAGGACGCCGAGGTGCCAGCCGAGGTCCTCGAGGCGGCCGGGGAGCTCGGCCGGGCCGGTGGGTGCGGCGGTCGTCGCGCTCGTGCTCATCCGCTCAGGGTACCGCGGGAATGCGGTTGCACCACCTATCTGTTCTCGATATGTTCTGTACAACAACGTATCTTGAGATCGCGAGGAGCCATGCCCGACTACGGCCACGACCTGCGCTTCGGGTCCTTCGTCACGCCCACCGCCGCGGCGCCCCAGCAGGCGGTCGCGCTCGCGCGGCTGTCCGAGGAGGTCGGCCTGGACCTCGTGACCTTCCAGGACCACCCGTACCAGGCGGCGTTCCTCGACACCTGGACCCTGCTGTCGTGGGTCGCGGCGCGCACCGAGCGCATCCGCCTCGCGGGCAACGTGCTCAACCTGCCGCTGCGCCCGCCGGCCGTGCTGGCGCGCGCCGTCGCGAGCCTCGACCGGCTCTCGGGCGGGCGCGTCGAGCTCGGCCTCGGCGCGGGCGGGTTCTGGGACCCGATCGTCGCGATGGGCGGCGAGCGCCTCACGCCGGGGCAGTCCGTCGACGCGCTCTCCGAGGGCATCGACGTCATCCGCGGGCTGTGGGACACGACGACGCGCGAGCGCCTGGAGGTGGGCGGCACGTACCACCACGTCGACGGCGCCAAGCGGGGCCCCGCCCCCGCGCACGACGTCGAGATCTGGGTCGGGGCGCTCAAGCCCCGCATGCTGCGCCTCGTCGGCGCGCAGGCCGACGGCTGGCTCCCGTCGCTCGCGTACCTGCAGAGCTTCGAGGCGCTCGCGCAGGGCAACGCGACGATCGACGCCGCCGCCCAGGAGGCGGGCCGCGACCCGCGCGCGGTGCGCCGTCTGCTCAACGTCGGCGGCCGGTTCACCGCCGACGGCGGTGCCGGGTTCCTCCAGGGGTCGCCCCGGCAGTGGGCCGAGCAGGTCGCCGAGGTGACGCTCGAGCACGGCGTGTCCACGTGGATCGTCGGCGGCGACGACCCGACGACGCTCGCCGTCGTGGGCCAGGAGGTCGCGCCTGCCGCGCGCGAGCTCGTCGCGGCGGCGCGCGGCGCGGCCGACGGCCCGGCACCGGTCGCACCGACCGACGGCGGGGCCCGCGCATGACCGACTACGGCCACCCGCTCCGGTTCGGCACGTTCGTCACGCCGTCGGCGCAGGACCCGGAGGCGACGGTCGGGCTCGCGCGCGTCGCGGAGGACGCCGGCTATGACCTCGTGACGTTCCAGGACCACCCGTACCAGCCGCGCTTCCTCGACACGTGGACGCTGCTGTCGTACGTCGCGTCCGCGACGGAGCGCATCCACGTCGCGCCCGACGTCGTCAACGTCCCGATGCGGCCGCCCGCCGTCCTGGCGCGCGCGGCGGCGAGCCTCGACCTGCTCTCCGACGGGCGCGTCGAGCTCGCCCTCGGGGCGGGGGCCTTCTGGGACGCGATGGAGGCGATGGGCACGCACCGGCTCACGCCGGGGGAGTCCGTGGACGCGCTCGCCGAGGCGATCGAGGTCATCCGGGCGATCTGGGGCGAGGACGGCGACGGTGAGCTGTTCGTCCCCGGCCGGCACCACCGGCTCGACGGCGCGACGCCCGGCCCGGGCACCACGCGCCGCATCCCGCTGTGGCTGGGCGCGCTCGGCCCGCGGATGCTGCGCCTGGTGGGGGAGAAGGCCGACGGCTGGCTCCCGTCGCTGGGCCGTGTCGGCCTGGACGGGCTGCGCGCGGGCAACGCGCGCATCGACGAGGCGGCGGCCGCCGTCGGGCGCGACCCGCGCGAGGTGACGCGGCTGCTCAACGTGTCGGGCACGTTCGAGGCGGACCCGGGAGCGTCCGGCCTCGGGGGCGCCCCCGACCTCTCCGGGCCGCCCGAGGCCTGGGTCGAGCGGCTCCTGCCGCTCGTCCTCGACGAGGGCGTCTCCACGCTGGTCCTCGCGACCGACGACGAGCGCACCACCCGCCGGTTCGCGGACGAGGTCGCGCCCGCCCTGCGCGACGCCGTCGACGCCGCGCGCGCGGAGCGGGGCACGGACACGTCGCGCGTCGTGCCGCTCGCCGTGCGGGCCGCGCGTCGCGACGGCATCGCCTACGACGACGTCCCCGCCTCGCTCGCGGAGCGCGCCGTCGAGCCGGGCGACGCCGCGTACGCGGGCGTGCGCTCGAACTACCTGCGCGGCGGCTCGCCGGGCCTCGTGCTGCGCCCGCGCGACACCGCGGAGGTCGTCGAGGCGCTCGCCTTCGCGCGCGCCCAGCCGGTGACGCGCCGGGTGCCGCTGTCCGTCCGCTCTGGCGGGCACGGGATCAGCGGGCGCTCGACGAACGACGGCGGCATCGTCCTCGACCTCGCCGCGCTCGACCAGGTGGAGGTGCTCGACGACGCCGCGCGCCTCGTGCGCGTCGGCCCCGGCGCGCGGTGGGGCGGCGTCGCGGCGGCGCTCGCGCCGCGCGGCTGGGCGATCACGTCGGGCGACTCCGGCGGCGTCGGGGTGGGCGGTCTCGCGACCGCGGGCGGCATCGGCTTCCTCGGCCGGGCGCACGGCCTGACGATCGACCACGTGCGCGCGGTCGAGGTCGTCCTCGCGGACGTCTCGGTCGTGCGCGCGAGCGACGACGAGAACACCGACCTGTTCTGGGCCGTGCGCGGCGCCGGGGCGCAGGTCGGGATCGTCACGTCGTTCGAGCTCGTCGCGGACGAAGTGTCCGCGGTGGGGTTCGCGCAGATGGTGCACGACGCGTCGGACCTCGCCGGGTTCCTCGAGCGCTGGGGCGCCACGGTGGAGGCCTCGCCGCGGGACACGACGAGCTTCCTCATCGTGGGGCGGCCGCGACCCGGGCAGCCCCTCGTCGCGCAGTCCATGACGATGGTCGACTCCGACGACCCGGACACCGTCCTCGCGCGGCTCCAGCCGTTCGCGGCGATCTCCCCGCTGCTCGCCCGGGCGACGGCGCAGATCGTGCCGTACGACGCCGTCGTCTCGGCGCCCCCGCCCGGCCCGCACGGGGGGCAGGGCGAGCCGGTGTCGCGGTCCGGGCTGCTGGAGCACCTCACGCCGGAGGCGTCGGCGCGTCTCGCGGGCCTCGTCGCGAGCGGGGACACGTACTTCTTCCAGATCCGCTCGACGGGCGGTGCGGCGTCGGACGTCCCCGCCGACGCGACCGCGTACGCGCACCGGTCCGCGAACTTCTCGGTCGTCGCGATGGGGGCGAGCCGGTCCCGTCTCGACGCGCGGTGGGACGCGCTCGCCGACGTGTTCGACGGGATGTACCTCAGCTTCGACACCGACCTGCGCACCGAGCGCGTGACGGACGCCTTCCCGCCCGCGACCCTGGAGCGGCTGCGCGAGGTCAAGCGCCGCGTGGACCCGACGAACGTCTTCCGCGACAACCTGCCCGTCCTCGGGCCGCACCCGACGGACGAGCCCGCGCCCGCCGTCGTCCCGCCGAGGTAGAGCCCCGGTCCGCCGGCGTAGAGCCCCGGTCCGCCGAGGTAGAGCTCCGGTCCGCCGAGGTAGAGGCGTGGTCACGACCACGCCTCTACCTCGCGCTACCAGGGCTCTACCTCGCGCTACCGGGGCTCTACCTGGGGGCTACCGGGGCTCTGCCCCGGGGTGGGTGCCCGACGGCGCAGCGTGAGCACCGCGTGGACGGCGAGGCCCGCGAGCACGGCCCAGAACGCGGCGCCGATGCCCGCGACGACCGTCCCGCTCGCGGCGACGAGGAACGTCACGACGGCCGCCTCGCGGCCCCGCGGCTCGGCGACCGCCCCCGCGACGGCGGCCCCGAGCGTCCCGACGAGCGCGAGCCCGGCGGCCGCCTCGACGAGCCCGGCCGGCGCGGCCGCCACCAGCGCGGCGAGGCCGGCCGAGCCGACCGCGAGCACGAGGTACGCCCAGCCCGCGGTGTGGGCGGCGACCCAGCGCCGTCGGGGGTCGGGGTGCGCCTCGGGTCCCGCGGCGAGCGCGGCGGAGATCGCCGCGAGGTTGATCGCGTGCCCGCCCGCGGTGGCGCCCGCGAGCGTCGCGAGGCCGGTGACGGTCATGGTCTCGCGCCACGGCACGCGGTAGCCGAACGAGGCCATCACCGCGACGCCCGGGACGTTTTGCGACGCCATCGTCACGACGTAGAGCGGCACGGCGAGCCCGACGACCGCCTGCCACGACAGCGTCGGGACGGTGAGGTCGAGGCGGGGGACGGCGTCGGCCCAGGCGAGGGTGCCGCTCCCCACGGCCTCGTACCCGACGATCGCGAGCGTGACCGCGAGCGCCGCCGGCGCGGCCCAGCGCGGCCCGAGCCGCAGCAGCACGAGCCACGTGAGCACGACGGGCGCGACGAGCAGCGGCGTCGTGACGAACGCCCGGACGGGCGCGAGGCACAGCGTGAGCAGCACGCCCGCGAGCATCGCCTGGGCGATCGGGGTGGGGATCGCGGCGACGAGGTCGCCGAGGCGCGGCCAGAGCGCGGTGAGCAGCACGAGCCCGCCGACGACGCAGAACGCGCCGACCGCGGCGCGCCAGCCGCCCGCGACCGCGCCCGTGCTGACGAGCAGCGCGGCCCCGGGCGTGGACCAGGCGAGCGTGAGCGGGGTGCGGTGGCGCGTCGTCAGCCAGAGGATGCCGACGGCCTGCGTCACGCACAGGGCGAGGAGCCCGGACGCGGCCTGGTCGGGCGTGGCGCCGACGGCGCGCAGGCCGGCGAGCACGACGGCGAACGAGCTCGTGAAGCCGACGAGGGCCGTGACGAGCCCGGCGAGGACGGGGCGCAGGCGCTCCGGGTCGGGTTCCATGCTGCTCCAGCGGACGTGCCGAGCCGTTCTGTTTGCGGAACGCTACCAGAGTGGCCTGGGTCACGGCCGGTAGGCTGCCGCGCGTGAGCGACGGGGGAGCGCAGGCGAGCGCAGGAGCGGGCACAGGAGCGGGCACAGGAGCGGGCACAGGGGCGAGCGCGGGGGCGAGCGCCGGGCCGGACGACGCCCCGGGTGGTGGTGCCCCCGCGCCGTCGGACCGCCGCGGGGACGAGACGCTCGCCGCGGTCGCCGCCCAGATCCGGGCGCTGCGGGCCGAGCGCGGGCTGTCGCTGTCGGCGCTCGCGGCGGCGGCGGGCGTCGGGAAGGGCTCGCTCTCCGAGATCGAGCACGGCGCGCGCAACCCCACGCTCGCGACGCTCTACGCGCTCGCCGGGGCGCTCGGCGTCCCGCTCGCGACGCTCCTCGCCGAGCGGCCGGGGTCGGAGGTGTCGTCGGAGGGCGTCCGGGCCCGCCTCCTCGACGCCCACCACCTGCCCGACGGCACCGCCGTCGAGGTCTACCACCTGCACCTCGAGCCCTCCGCGGACCGCACGTCGCCGCCGCACGGGCCGGGCGTCGTCGAGCACCTGCTCGTGACGTCCGGCCGCGTGCGCGCGGGGCGTCGTGGCGCGGAGGCCGTGGTGACCGTGGGCGACGAGCTGCGCTGGGTGTCGGACGCCGAGCACTCCTACCGGGCGCTCGACGGGGCACCCGTCGACGCGGTGCTCGTCATCCGCACGCCCCCGCGGCGCGGCGAGCGGCCCGCTACCGCAGGCCCGGTCCCGGTGCCCACGCGCCGGACGTGAACCCCGACGGCGCTCCCGGCGACCAGGGGGCCGGCGGCGGCTGCGGGGCCCGGACGAGGAACGCCTGGCGTGCTGTGAGCATGAGCTGCAGCAGCGCGCGCCGCTGCCCCTCGACGCGCCACGCCTCGACGGCGCCGCGCTCGACCCTGTCGTGGAGCAGCGCGAGCTCGGTCGCGGCCTGCTGGTAGTCGCGCATCGCGTGCGCGGCCCCCGCGCCGCCGGTGCGGCGGGCCCAGTCGCGCGCCTGGCGGCGCGCGGCGAGCGTCGACAGCATCGCGAGGTCGGCGGGCGTGACGAGGCCCGTCGGGACGTACGGCACGAGCTGGCGCTGGATCGTCGCGACCGTGCGGCGTCGGTCCCGGACGAGCAGGACGACCAGCGTGACCAGCACCCCGAGCCCGGCGAGGTACGCGACCCCGAGCGCGAGCGGGCCGAAGCCGGTCGAGGCGTTCCACAGCATGTGCAGGGCGATGGCCGCGGCGAGACCGCCGAGCGGCGCGAGCACGCGGCGCGGCCCGGGCGGGCTCGTGGCCGCGCTCGCGACCCCGAGGCCCGTGAGCGCCGTGCACAGCGGGTGCAGCAGGGGGGTGACGATGGCTCGCAGCACGAACGTCGGGCCGAGCGTGCCGTCCTGCGCGGCCATGATGAAGTACGTGACGTTCTCGACCGCCGCGAAGCCGAGCGCGACCATCGCGGCGTAGATCACGCCGTCGGTCCAGCCGTCGATCTCGTGGCGCCGGAACCAGAGCATCCCGAACAGCACCGCGCCCTTGAGGATCTCCTCCACGAACGGCGCCCCGAACGACGCGACGACGTACCAGCCAACCTCCTCGCCGAACAGCGGCGCGGTGAGCAGCTCCAGGCCGAGCGTGTTGAGGATCCCCGCGACGAGCGTCGCGATCCCCGCGCCCCACAGGAACGCGACGACGAGCGCGCTCGGCGGCTCGGGCTCGAGGCGGTCGAGCGCGAGCACGACGGGCACCCAGATGCCCAGCGGCACGAGCGCGAGCAGCAGCCCGACCGTGAACGTGCCCACCCCGGACAGCGCCGCGAGCACGAGGCCCACGAGCAGGCACAGGCTCGCGACGGCGATCGTCACGATGACGCCGACGCGCGCGCGGCCCGGCGGCCGGCCCTCGAGCACGGCGCGCGGGTCGAGCGGGACGGCGGCACCCGCCGGGCCCAGCGGGTGCGGAGGCTGCTGGGGCGGGGGGACGGCCGGGCCGTGCGGCGGGAAGGTCACGGGCGGTAAGGCTACGCACCCGGCGGCCGACGCGGGAAGGCGCCCGCCCGGCGCGCCGCGCGGCAACCGGGGGAGGTCGCGCCACGCGGTGGCCGGGGGGTGGGGCTACGCCGCGACGTCGTACCCGGAGCGCAGGCCGCCCCGGCGGCGGACGGTCGCGTCGTCGGGCACGATCTCGTCCGGCGGGACGACGGCGCCGGCCTCCACGAGCACCCGGCGCCCGACGCGCGCGCCGCTGCCCACCCGGGCACGGTCGCCGACGCGCGCCTCGGGGGCGATGCGGACGTTGTCGCCGACGCGGACGTCGCGGCCGAGGACGACGTCCCGGTCGATCCAGGTGCCGTCGCCGAGCCGGCAGCCGTGGCCCACCACGGCGCCCTTCTCGACGTAGGTGCCCCACCCGACGGGCACGGACTCGGGGACGCGGGCGTGGGGCGACACGAAGCCGCCGCCGGTGTGACGGTCGTAGTGCATGATCTCGCCGAAGTCGTTCTCGACCTGGACGCGGCGTGCGAGGCGGGCCACCTGACCTCCTCAAGGTCTGTCGACAGTGGTACTGGTGACATAACGACGACGAGGCGCCCAGGATTCCGACGCCGTCACCCCTCCGAGGTAGAGCCCTGGTCCCGCGGGGTAGAGCCGCGGTCCCGCGAGGTAGAACCCTGGTCGCCGGGCCGACGGCGGAGGTCGCCCCGCCTTTCGTGCCCCGCAGGCGAGAACCGCCCGGGCGACCTCCCGCGGCGGCGCCACGGTCGCCGGGCGCGGACCGACCGCCGTCGTGTCGAGCAGGTGGTTCCGGCACGTCCGGGCCGACGGACGCGCCGGAATCGCCTGCTCGCGCTGCCCGGATGGCCTGGTCGGCCCGCCCCCGGTCCCGACGGGCGACCTGGCCGCCCCGGGTGCCTGGCCGACGTCGGGCACGGTCAGCCTGGACGCCGCGGCGAGGCCGCGGCGTCGGGTGTGACCTCGGCTCTACCTCGCGGGACCTCGGCTCTACCTCGGCGTGACCTCGGCTCTACCTCGCGACGGCGGCGCCGTCCTGCGGGCCGATGGGTCAGACGGCGCGGGTGGTGCCGCGGACGACGAGGGTCGTGGGGAGGCGGACGTGGGGGTCGCGCGTCCGGCCCTCGACGAGGTCGACGATGAGGCGCAGGGCCTCGGTGCCCATGCGGTGGATGGGCTGGTCGACGGTCGTCAGGGGCGGGGTGGTGAGCGCGGACTCGGGCACGTTGTCGAAGCCGATGACGGAGACGTCGTCGGGCACGCGGAGGCCGAGCTCGGCGGCGACCTCCATGGTGCGGATCGCGGAGAGGTCGTTGGCGGCGAAGATCGCGGTGGGGCGCTCGGGGAGCGAGAGGAGCTCGTGCGCGGGGGAGTCCGCGAGGTCGGGGCGGTAGCCGCCGACGCGCACGAGGTCGGGGTCGAAGGCGATGCCCGCGTCGGCGAGCGCTTCGCGGTACCCCTGCTCGCGCAGGCGCGCGGACTCGAGGTCGGGGCGGCCGGCGAGGAAGCCGATGCGGCGGTGGCCGAGGTCGAGGAGGTGCTGCGTCGCGGTGCGGCCGCCGGCGAGGTTGTCGGAGTCGACGGTCGGGGGGTCGGACGGGCCGCGGTGCGGGTCGACGGCGACGACGGGGATCGAGCTGCCGCGCGCGACGACGGTGGGCGTGACGAGGATGGCGCCGTCGATGAGGGTGCCGCCGAGGCGGGACAGGGAGCGCTGCTCCCAGCCGACGCGGTCGTCGCGGCGCAGGCCGCCGGAGTAGGCGAGGAGCTCGTACCCGGTCCCGTCGACGGCCTCGGAGATGCCCTTGAGCAGCTCGGTCGAGAACGGCTCGAACTCGGCGACGAGGATCCCGATGACGTTGGTCTTGCTGCTCCGCAGGCTCCTCGCGACGATCGACGACTCGTACCCGAGGTCGTCGATGACCTGCTGGACGTGGCGGGAGGTCTCGGGCGCGACGCCATAGCGACCGTTGATCACCTTGGAGACGGTCGCGACGGAGACGCCGGCGGTGCGCGCGACGTCGCCGATCGTGACTCTTCCCGTGGAGCGCATGGGGATGACAGTAGCCCCTGGCGAGGGCGTCCGGAGGCCCGCGCCACGTCGTGTGTAAAACGTTATCGATATCGATTGACACGACCCGGTCGCGCCTGCCAGAGTCGCTACCGGCGGCCCCACAGCGGTGGCGGCCCGGCGCGCTCGAGGCAGCGTGCGCCCCGGTGCGACTCGACGAAGAGGACGGAACGATGAAGTCTCGGAAGCTCCTGACGGCGACCGCCGTCGCCCTGGCGGGCACGCTCGTGCTCACGGCCTGCGGAGGCGGAGGCGACTCCGGCTCGGACGACGGCTCGGTCTCGATGACCTTCTGGCACAACTCCACGACCGGTGAGGGCAAGGCCTACTGGGAGGAGACGGTCGCGGCGTTCGAGGAGGCGAACCCCGGCGTCACGATCGAGATCCAGGCCATCCAGAACGAGGACATGGACGGCAAGCTCCAGACGGCCCTCAACTCGGGCGACGCGCCCGACATCTTCATGGCGCGCGGCGGCGGCAAGCTGGCCGACGTCGTGGAGGCCGGCCAGGCGATGGACCTCACCGACGCGATCGACGACACCACGCGCGAGGCCGTGGGCGACGCGGCGCTCAGCGCCTTCACGGTCGACGGCAAGGTCTACGGGATGCCGGTCTCGATCCTCCCGGGCGGCGTCTACTACAGCGAGGACCTGTTCGAGCAGGCCGGCGTGACGGCGAACCCGACGACGATCAGCGAGCTCGAGGGCGTCGTCGACCAGCTCAAGACCGCGGGCGTCGCGCCGATCGCGCTCGGCGCGAAGGACGCGTGGCCGGCCGCGCACTGGTACTACTTCTTCGCGCTGCGCGAGTGCTCGCAGGACACCATCAACACGGCGGCGAGCGAGCGCAGCTTCGACGACCCGTGCTGGCTCAAGGCCGGCGAGGACCTCCAGGCGTTCGCCGAGACGGAGCCCTTCAACCAGGGCTACCTCACGACCTCCGCGCAGCAGGGCGCGGGCTCGTCCGCGGGCCTCATCGCCAACCACCAGGCCGCGATGGAGCTCATGGGCGCGTGGAACCCCGGCGTCATCGCGTCTCTCACGCCGGACGAGAAGCCGCTCGCGGACCTGCAGTGGTTCCCGTTCCCGGCTGTCGAGGGCGGCGACGGCGAGCCCGGCGCCATGATGGGCGGCGTCGACGGCTTCTCCTGCTCGGCCCAGGCTCCCGCCGAGTGCGCGGAGTTCCTCAACTTCATCATGTCGAAGGAGTCGCAGGAGGCGTACGCCACCGCGTTCCACACCCTGCCCGCGAGCAAGGAGGCGCAGGGCGTCGTGACGGAGCCCGCGCTCGTCTCGATCCTCGAGGCCTACAACGAGGCGCCGTACGTCACCGTCTGGCTGGACACGCTGTTCGGGCAGAACGTCGGCAACGCGCTCAACACCTCCGTGGTCAACCTGCTCGCCGGCAAGGGCACGCCGCAGGACATCGTCGACACGACGAACGCCGCAGCGGCCAAGGAGTAACCGGAGCCATGACCGTGTCCCAGGGCGAGACCTCGCCGAGCACGACGACGCCCGAGGACCGGGCCGGGG